>JAKFDL010000084.1:0-41245 GCA_036676175.1 Methylotenera sp.
TTATATTATCAGCACTAATCACACTCATTACTGGGTGCTCAACAATGACTCCCGCTCGCTACTCAATGTCCGTAGACAATAATCAGGCACTCAAAAAATTTGAGGGTGCTAAAGTGCGCTTAAGTTCAATATCACATCCAGCAAGTTTTTCTGCAAATTGCAGACTAATGGGTCCAATTCAAGCATCAGATGGGATGACTATCCCGCAATTTGTAGAAAAGGCATTCAATGACGAGTTTAAATTTGCAAGTATTTATTCAGAAAACGGTATTGAATTGAGCGGCTCATTAAATCAAGTAGAGTTTTCTTCATCATCTGGCTTAACAAATGGATATTGGCATCTTGGAATGAATTTAAAATCTAGTAATGGAAAATCGATGTCTTTTGATAATCGATATGACTTTAAAAGTGGTTTTGATGCTATCACAGCTTGCAATCAAACAGCTCAAGCTCTAGGGCCTGCTGTACAGGACTTAATAAAGAAAGCGGTCACTAGTTCTGAATTCACAGCACTGATTCAATAAATAAACTTGATAATAGGGAAGCAGCACAATTAACGGCTTCCCTAAATTGATTTACCCCAACGCCACTTCCACCAAATTATCACTAAACGTTGTGGAATGCCCCATATCCCCAAACTCCGCCGCACTGATGCAATTGACTGTGCCTTTATTTAACTGCCTCCAATAACCTAGCGTGGCAACCACAATGCCGGGGTTTACATCTTTGGTGATGCGCGCATCACCTTCAAATGCGCCACGGTCGTTAAACACTTTAACTTTTGCGCCTTCTGCAATGCCGCGTGTGGCGGCGTCTAGCGGGTTAATCAGCACAAATTGCTCACCTTGGCCTTTGATTTTCTCCGCCACGTTGGCATAACAGCTATTTAAAAAACCGTGGCTTTTAGGCGAGATAATACTTAACGGGTATTTTTTCGCTAATTCAGGATTGGTTTCTACACTTTCACGATTTGCGACGTAATCGGGCAGCGCGTCTAAATCTTCACCCGGCTGAAAACCTTCGTACATTTGCCTGAAAGGTCCTGCCACAAAGTTTTTAGCGCCTTCTACCATGAACATGCATTTACCTGTTGGCGTGGGGAAGTTGCCGTTTTTGTGCGGTGCGCGGTCATCTTTGGTGCCTACTTTCAGCTTGGCAAAGCCATGTTCGCGCATATAGGCGAGACTATATCCATCGCAGGCGGGTGCATCCCAAGCCACGTAGTTTTCTAGGCATTCGCTGTCAGACCATTTAAAGTTATCTTCTTGAAAGCCTAGACGTTTTGCCAGCTCTCTAAAAATATCATTATTGGGTTTTGCCTCGCCTGGCGGATCGATACATTTGGCATTGTAGGTAAGATACAAATGTCCCCAGCTTAAAATCATGTCTTCCATCTCAGCGCCCATGGCGGCTGGCAACACAATATCGGCATAGGCGGCAGTATCCGTAATAAAATGGTCTGCCACAACGGTAAATAAATCTTCACGCATCAGGCCTTTTACAATTTTATCGGTTTCAGGCGATTGCGTGACAGGGTTGGTATTCCACACCATTAAAGACTTAATCGGCGTTTTCAATTTGATTTCACCCGTCAACACGCGGCCAAGTTGTAGAATATTGGCTACTTGTGTGCCCTCGGGGATTAAGTCAGGGCGGGAGATTACATCAAAACGGTAAGGATGCTCCCACACCGGAAACTGTAAAATGCCACCACCTACATGTCGCCATGCGCCGATGAGCGCAGGCAGACAGGTTACTGCGCGTATGGCCTGACTACCGCCAAAATTACGCTCTAGCGCCACACCAATGCGAATGGCCGCAGGCGGGGTGGTGGCGTATTCGCGCGCAAATTGGCGTATATCTGCCGCAGGAATCCCCGTGATTTTCTCTGCCCATTCCGGTGTACGGGTTTTAGCGCGCGCAGCTAGCTCTTTAAACCCGACAGTGTAGTTATCAATGTAATCTTGGTCTTGCAGGCCTTCTTCAATAATCACGTTCATCATCGCCATGGCCAGTGCGCCATCGGTGCCAGGTTTTGGCGCAATATGCCAATCGGCCTCTTTTGCGGTTTTAGAAGCATAAGAGTCCACCACCACCACTTTGACGCCTTTTTTCTGCGCCTCATGAATAATGTGCCAGTGATGCAAATTGGTGGAAACCGAATTAGACGCCCACACCACGATGTATTTGGAATGAATAAAACTTTCAGGATCAACACCAGCAGTTGGTCCCACCGTAAGCAACCATGCAGTACACGAGCCTTCACCACAGAATGTACGCTCGGTTACCGTCGCGCCAAGACGGTTAAAAAAGGCGTCGCCACCGTTAAGACCATGCACTAAGCCTTGGTTGCCCAAGTAGCTGGCAGGCATAATCGCTTGCGGCCCATCAGTTTTAATAATGGCCTGCCATTTATCTACAATCGTGTCCAAGGCTTCATCCCAGCTAATACGCTGAAACTGCTTGCTGCCTTTAGGACCAACGCGCTTCATTGGGTAAAGCAAGCGATCTGGATGATAGTGACGCTTTTCATAATCTTTTAGCTTGACGCACAAACCTCCGCGCGTCATCGGGTGTTCCGTATTGCCTGTGACTTTTAACAAAGTGCCATCTTTTACATGAAATACCATGCTACAGGTATCGGGGCAATCGTGCGGGCAACCACCGTGGTGCGTTGTAACAGCAAGGTCAACAGGCTTGTTCATACAAAAACTCCTCAATCAAACATCAATTAAATACTTGGATTAAATTAGTCAGCGTTCAACAATGAATATAAATCGTAATATATACCCATCTGTATAGCTCTGCAAACTTTTTAAAGCACGGTTAGAATACGCGTATGGATAAACCTTTAGCATTATTGAACAATCTTACGCCCAGACAGTTTTTGGCTGAATATTGGCAAAAAAAACCACTCCTGATTAAAAAAGCACTGCCTGATTTTAACGGCTTACTCAGCCCAAATGAATTGGCTGGTTTAGCTTGCGAAGATGATGCACTAGCAAGAATAGTTTCACATAAAAAGGGTAAATGGTCACTCAAAAACGGCCCGTTTGACGATGCTGATTTTACTAAATTGCCTAAAACGGATTGGACACTGTTGGTGCAAAACGTAAACCACCACTTGCCAGAAGCTGCAGATTTATTGGCCTTGTTTAACTTTATTCCACATGCCAGATTAGATGATTTGATGGTGAGTTATGCACCGAAGGGCAGTGGTATAGGTGCACATGTAGATTCTTACGATGTATTTCTGCTGCAAGGTGCAGGGAAGCGTAATTGGAAAATATCTGCTCAAAAAGACTTGAGCTTAGCAAAAAACACGCCGCTGAAAATATTGCAAAATTTTAAAGTCGAACAGGAATGGACACTGGAAGCAGGCGATATGCTTTACCTGCCACCGCAGATTGCGCATTGGGGGGTTTCAGAATCTGACGACTGCATGACCTATTCGATTGGTTTTCGTGCGCCAAAAACGCAGGAGCTTGCGCATGAGTTTTTAAATTATTTACAGGATAATCTGCAAGACAATTTTGATGCGGAAGGTTTGTATACTGACGCGGATTTAGCACTGCAAAAACATCCCGCCGAAATCAGTGACAGTATGGTGAAAAGAGTAAGTAGTATGCTGCAAAAACTTACATGGGATAAACAGCATGTTGCCGATTTTTTAGGCCAGTATTTAACTGAGCCAAAACTTGGCGTAGTATTTACACCAGCACGAAAAATATCTCAAGCTGAGTTTACCAAGCGATTAGCCACAAAAACTTTATTGCTCAGTTTAAAGTCTCAATTGCTATTCTCACACGATCACTTTTATTTGAATGGTGAAAGATTAGTAGTGCCAGATGAAATCAATGAAGCCATTAAGCACTTGGCTGATAAAAGATATCTAAACATCACTGCCCTGCAGGCTAATATCCATGAGGCCTGTAGCGATGCGCTCTACAAGGCTTATTTGGCAGGTTATGTGTGTTTTAAACATAGGCTTTAATTATAGGTGAGCATAATGATTGAATCCGAATTAGCACCAAACACGATTATTTTAGGTGAGCGCAATTATGAAGCAGCGCTGGATTTGGTGATTGCGCAAGCCGAAAACGAACTGCTTATTTTTGACCAAAATTTTGTACGTGGTGATTACGCCAGCTCAAGGCGTATTGACCTGTTATTCGCGTTTTTAAGCAAAGATAATGTAAGCAAGCTGACGATTATTTTACAAAATACCGAATATTTCATTCAGCATTGTCCGCGCTTGTTTGAGTTGTTAAAGAATTATGGCCACAAGATGGTGGTATATGAAACCAACGATAATGCCAAAGTGGCGAAGGATTGTTTCGTAATTGCCGATAAACAGCATTATCTGCGGCGCTTTCATATTGACCAAGCGCGCTTTAAGTACGCGTTCAATGATGTGGAAGAATGTGCAAACTTAGGCATGCGTTTTGATGAGTTACTAGATGAAACTACCGAAGCAGTTTCGGCAACCAAATTGGGCTTATAAACCATGAAAAAGTTATCGCTTAATTTGTTGCTATTCAGTTTTACTTTGTTCGCAAAAATAACGTTTGCCGAAACAGAATTTAAGATTTTCACGCTACAGCATCGTTTTGCCAGCGATTTACTGCCGATTGTTGACTCTATGGTGGGCGCTGACGGCATCGCCAACGGCATTGATAACCAGCTGATTATTCGTGCACAGCCAGAGCGCATGCGCGAAATTGAAACACTGGTGACGCAAATGGATGCCGCCCGCGTTAACCGAAAAATCACTGTTAGCACCAGCAACACCATACAGAGCCAGCGCGACCGTGCTGAAGCCAGCGGCAAAGTAAAAATGGGCAATGTGGTAGTGGGTAATGACAGACGCGCAAAACCAAACACCGGCAATATAGATATCGAAAGCAGTTCTAACAATACCCAGCACAATAGCAATCAATTTATTAACGTGCTCGATGGCGAACGCGCCTTCATCCGGGTGGGGCAAATTGTGCCATTCACCCAGGAATGGCTGACCATCACGCGACGCTATGTTCAAGTGGATAGATTTACTGACTGGCGGGAAGTGACGACAGGCTTTGCAGTACGGCCGCGCACGCTAGGAAATGAAGTTGAACTTGAGATTACCCCGCGTATTGCTAGAATAAACAATCAGGGATTTATTGATTTTGAAGAGCTAACGACTGTCATTCGCGCACCATTGGGCAGTTGGGTGGATATTGGTGGCACCATGCAACAAAACGATGAAGTTAGCCGCAAAATTTTAGGTATTCAAAACAGTTCTAGCCAGCAAAAATCGAGCTTAAGTGTTAAAGTTGATTAATAAACTGATTATTAATTAAGGCTTTGGCGCTAAATTATTGTGAATCATCGGCTTTAATTTGCTGGATTCAGCATAAAACCAAAAAATAGTGGAATTTTTTACAATTACTGTTAAAATTCACACACTCGGTTGGACTAAAGGTGGTCCTCCGTAAATGGTTTAACTTTAGTTCATCATCGTAAGGATAAAAAAATGACACGTTCCGCTCTATTAGCTGCATTATTAGCATTAGCATTAACTGCATGTGGCGAAAAGCCTGCTGAAGAAGCTCCTGCTACAGAAGCTCCTGCTGCTGAAGCTCCTGCTCCTGAAACTCCAGCTGTTGAAACTCCAGTTGAAGCTGCTCCTGCTGAAGCTGCTCCTGCTGAAGCTGCTCCTGCTGAAGCTGCTCCAGCAACTGCACCATAAGCTAATACTTAAGAAACTAGTTTAGTTTTTTAAAAGCTTGATAAAAAAGCCGACTTGCGTCGGCTTTTTTGTTGGTCATTTTATAAACTGAACAAATCTAACTAATTAATTTAGTTAAAAGCCGCGCCAAGTAAAGCCACTGTCTTGCTGTGCGATACCTACCCAATCTTGAGCACAATTAAGCACTTGGCTTAATGCCTGTTTAGCCAAATCAGCTGTATTATTTTTAGCACTTAAATGCGCGGCCAGGATATGCTTGAGTTTGCCATTATCTAACCTTGCTAGCAGGGCCGCCGCACTTTGATTATCTAAATGCCCCAGCCTGCTACCGACACGTTTTTTTAATGTCCAGGCATAAGGACCATTTTCCAGCATACCTAAATCATGGTTGCACTCTAGAACTAAAGCATCGCAGCCACTCAGTGTATGTTCAATATGGGCAGTAGACGATCCAGCATCGGTCAGTACGCCCAGCTTATAATTGCCATCACTAAACGTAAATTGGGTGGGCTCACGTGCATCGTGTGGAACAGGATAAGGATTGATTTCAATATCCTCAATAGAAAAAAGCGTGTGGCTATCAATAATATTAATTTGGATTGACGCCGCCACTGGCATGTAGCGTTCACACATCTTCAGGCTGCCATGCGACAACCATACTGGGACATTAAATTTCGCGGCAAATTTGAATGCGCCTTTAGCGTGATCATCATGTTCATGTGTCACCAAGATTCCAGAAATTTGCTCCGGCTTTAAATCTAATGTTTGCAAGCGCTTTGCAATTTCATTTGGCGAAAACCCACAATCCAAGAGTAGGCGTGTGTTCGCTTGCTCTATCACCATGCAGTTACCAGCACTGCCACTCCCTAGCGAGGCAAACCGCATCAGATAGTTATCTTCTTATTTGAGCTGGTCGTACAACAAGGAAATAATACGATTGGCCGTCGTAGTGCGATTACGTTTATTATCCACATCCACCACATTCACCCGAGTTGCGCCTGTCTCAGTTTCTGCCACTTTAATGCGGTATTGCTTAGCTGGATCTGTTTTACCTTCGTCACCTTTCCAGAATTGCAGCTTATCGATAATGGTCTTTTCATCTTTTGGCTTAGATTTATTTTCAATTTCCTCTTCGTCATCTTTCCAAAATGCTAACGTATCCATCAAGCCTTTTTTCTTTTTAGGACCATCTTCAATATCCACATCGGCATAACGTACATAGAATAAACCACTAGAGCGGTCTTTATCCTCAATCACAAAGCCGATTCTGTCTAATGCTAAGCCCACACGACGCCAGCCTCGGTCATAGCTGTCATTTAAGTTTAAGGTGACGCTACTGTCAGATTCTTTTACCACGTCAGCGCGTCTTTCAACGACTGGATTATTCACAATTTGCTGTGCACGCTTTTCTTCCACACCTAGTTTTACCATCAGGCGACGCAATAGCTCGGCGTCTAAATCGCCATCATTTTCTTCTGCCCTATTTTCAGGTTTTGTACCCTCTAAGCGATAACCCGTTTCGATTTCTCCGTAATTTGTGCGCACCCTATTTTTACCATCATCTGGCGCACTAGTTACTGTGCGGTGTGTCATATAAATTTCAGTTGAGCCCTCTAATTCACCACGTTCTAGACGGGTGCGAAACTTACGCCTATCAGCAAAGCCAGAAAGCTTATCTAGCCACTTATCAAATTTTTCGCCAATATTTTTCTTGTCGTCTTGTGCCTTGATGGCATCTGCTTCAATCCATTCAGTTTCCATTACACCCGTATCTGGATTTTCTACACGCACTGCAAAGCCTTGTTCTATCCAAAACTCACGCACCACTGGCCAAATCTTTTCAGCAGGCGCATTCACTACCAACCAGCGTTGCGCGCCGGCTTTTTCTAAACGTACACCTTCACTGGTTGGCAATACCTTCTCCACACCTACTTCTTGACCTTCCTGTGCCTGGTTATAACTGTTGTAGGTGGTGCTACCGCCTGGCACACTGTAGGCATCGCTTGAGTTCACCGAAGTTAAATCTGGCGGAACTTCAAGCGGTTTGGAGCGACCAGCGCCCTTATAATCTGAGGTATTATCGATAAACGGAATGGAGTCACAAGCGCTAACCATCATCGCTAATAAGCCAATTACGGTCAACTTACACGTCAAGCTTTTATTCATCATCTGTTTCATATTCCTACCACCATTTTTATTTAAACTGTATCTATTAACCAACTAATTTAATTAATGTTCGCTTGGCGCAATGCCGCGCGTATCACATCGTGATATTGAGCCGATAAATTCACCATCGGCAATCTGATACCCGTTTTAATCAACCCCATTTGTTGCAATGCCCATTTCACAGGAATCGGGTTTGCTTCCACAAACAACTTCTGATGCAGTGAGAATAATTTAGCGTTTATTTCGCAAGCTTTTTTAACCTCACCGCTCATCGCAGCCACACACAGCTCATGCATCAATTTTGGCGCCACATTGGCAGTGACAGAAATAACCCCCTGTCCGCCAAGCAGCATCAGCGCAATGCCAGTCGCATCATCGCCACTGAAAATGGCGAAATCTTTGGGCGCCCGCAGTAACAAATCTGTACCGCGCTCTATCCCTCCAGTTGCGTCTTTAATACCGATGATATTTTCAATTTCAGCCAGACGTATGACTGTATCGTTGCTAATGTCACACCCGGTTCTTCCGGGCACATTATATAAAATTTGCGGCACATCAACCGCTGTAGCGATCGCCACAAAATGCTGATACAGGCCTTCTTGCGTAGGTTTGTTATAGTATGGTGCCACCAGCAGGCAAGCATCTACGCCTAACGCTTTGGCTTTAGCTGTCAGCTCAATCGCCTCAGCTGTTGAGTTGGCACCCGTACCAGCAATGACTGGCACGCGGCCTTTTACATGTTCCACCGTGGTTTCAATCAGCAGGCAATGCTCAGCCACATCCACAGTGGGTGATTCGCCCGTAGTGCCTACAATGACAATGCCATCGGTGCCAGCAGCGATATGCCAGTCAATCAGTGCCCGCAATGCATCTAAATCCAAGCTGCCATCATCAAACATGGGGGTGACAATAGCCACCATGCTACCTTGCAACATATTAAAACCTGCTGAATAAAAACGCTATTTTAACCGAAACTGGCTGCTTAATACACAAACGATGGCAAAGCAAACCACAAATAAACCATATATGTCTTTTTATGAAAAAATATAAATAATGTATTTTTGTGGTGATATAAAAACCGCGTTATATTCTCGTATTTTTGCTAACGCATCACCCTTTAATTTGGTTGATTTTGCCATCTTTTTGCCAAGCTTTAGCCTGCAAATTGCGCTCTAGGCGGCACAAAACAACGTATAATTGGGTCAAATAAAAGTTGCACCAATTTTTTAGAGAGCAATGATGTCAGAAAGTTACATTTTTATTTTAATCAGCACCGTGTTGGTGAACAACATTGTGCTGGTAAAGATTTTAGGATTATGCCCGTTTATGGGGGTTTCCAAAAAACTGGAGGCCTCAATTGGCATGGCTGCCGCCACTGCATTTGTGCTCACTATCGGCAGCATGACCAGCTGGGCAATCAACTACTATTTGCTAGAACCAAACAGCTTGCAATATTTACGCACCTTATCATTTATTGTGGTGATTGCGGGTGTGGTGCAATTTACCGAAATGGTAATGGAGAAAAGCTTTCCGTTGCTTTACCAAATGCTCGGTATCTTCCTGCCACTTATCACTACCAATTGTGCGGTGCTCGGCATCCCGCTACTGAATGCGCAAGCCAGCAAAAGCTTTATAGAATCTGGCATATATGGCTTTGGTGGTGCACTCGGTTTCTCTATGGTGTTGATTTTATTCGCTAGCATGCGCGAACGTCTAGAAGCAGCCGATGTACCAAAAGCCTTTCAAGGTTCCGCCATTGCCATGGTAACAGCCGCCTTAATGAGTCTAGCCTTTATGGGCTTTGCTGGCCTAGATAAATATTAATCTTAATGCTCACCGCACTCTACATCATGATTGGCCTTGCGCTTGTTTTGGGCGGAGTGCTTGGCTATGCCGCGCTTAAATTCAAAGTTGAAGGCGACCCGCTGATTGCACGTATCGATGCCATTTTGCCACAAACACAATGTGGGCAATGCGGTTTCCCTGGCTGCAAACCTTACGCTACTGCCATCGCAGAGGGCCGTGCCGATATTAACCAATGCCCGCCAGGTGGTGATGCTGGCGTGCGTGCCCTTGCTGACTTAATGGGCATGGAATACAAACCACTGAATGCCGAAAATGGGGTAGAAAAACCCAAAGCGGTCGCCTTTATTGATGAGCCCGTTTGCATAGGTTGCACACTGTGTATTCAAGCCTGCCCTGTTGACGCCATTTTAGGGGCTGCCAAGCACATGCATACAATTATTACCAGTGAATGCACAGGCTGCGAGCTATGCGTGGCGCCATGCCCAGTTGATTGTATTAGCATGGTACCCATTGCTGAAACGCCAGAAAACTGGAAATGGAAATATCCGACTATCCCTATCAAACCCGTAATGACCCTGTAATGAATGCACTTGTAAATCTGACTAACCTCCTAAAAACCGCTAAGGAAATTTTTCCTTTTCACGGCGGTGTGCATCCGCCTGAAAATAAAGCACAGTCCACCCAGCTACCGATTGGCCAGTTACCGTTACCAGAAAAATTAGTGCTGCCTTTGCGCCAGCACGTTGGCAATATCCCAAAAATCAAGGTACAGCTTGGTGAGCACGTATTAAAAGGCCAGTTGCTTGCAGAGGCAGAAGGTGCGGTATCTGCAGCCATTCATGCGCCGACTTCTGGCACTATTCTAGCGATCGCAGATGCAATGATTCCACACCCTTCTGGCTTACCAGATAGGTGCATTACAATCACTCCAGACGGTAAAGATGCGTGGATAGACAAAAAACCACAAGACTGGCGCACTGCCGATAGAAAAAGTTTGGTCGCCAGCTTGCGTTTATCCGGCATTGTAGGTTTGGGTGGCGCAACTTTTCCTACGCATATTAAATTGCGCGCCGATGGAAAAAGTGGTGTGCACACACTGGTCATTAATGCCGCCGAGTGTGAACCCTACATCACTTGCGACGACAGATTGATGCGTGAACGTGCCGATGAAATTGTCCAAGGCATAGCCATCGCACAATTTATGCTGGGTGCCGAACGCGTGATTATAGGTATTGAGGACAACAAGCCTGAAGCAGCTGCAGCTATGCAATTAGCAGTTGCCAACACCAACATGGAAGTCGTGGTGGTGCCCACATTGTACCCAAGTGGTGATGCTAGAAGACTAGTGCATTTAGTGCTGGGCACAGAAATTCCGTACGACAAACGCTCCACTGAAGTAGGCTTGCAGGTGTTTAACGTGGCAACCGTGCTGGCGCTGTACCGTTATTTTGAATTCGGTGAACCAAGTATTAACCGTATCGTTTCAATGACAGGCAATGTGCGTCAACCGCAAAATTTTGAGGTGCTGTTCGGTACGCCACTACCACATTTGGTGGTTGCTGCAGGCGGCGCCAAAGCGGATACCAGCCACTACATCATGGGCGGCCCGATGATGGGATTTGCGCTACCAGATGAGAACGTGCCGATTACCAAAGCTGCCAATTGCATTATTGCTGCATCGCCTACACTTTTTGAACCGCCTCCTCCGGCCATGCCTTGCATCCGCTGCGCGCGCTGTGCCGATGCTTGCCCAGTCAATTTGCAACCGCAAGAGCTCTATTGGTTTGCCAAAGCCGATAACTTCGAAAAAGCCAATGATTACAAATTGTTCGACTGTATAGAATGCGGCGCTTGCTCTTATGTTTGCCCGAGCAATATTCCGCTGGTGCAATATTACCGCTACGCCAAAAGTGAGATCATAGCTGCAGATAAAGCCAAGGAGGCGGCTGACTTGGCGCGTGAACGCAATGATTTTAGGCTGGCACGAATTGAGCGTGAAAAACTAGAGCGCGCGCAAAAACATGCAGAACGCGCCGAGGCGGGCAAAGCCGCAGCAGCTAAACTTGAGGCAGAAAAATCTGCTGATAGTGCAAATAAAGATGCCCTGGAAACCAACATCCAAAACGGTTCCAGCGATGCTAAAATTAATGAATTCGATACTCAAAAAACGGCTAAACAAGCCGCCATTGCGGCTGCAATTGAACGCGCAAAAGCCGCTAAAGCTGCGGCTGCAGCTAGTGGTGTTGCGCCTAAAAACGTAGTGAACGCCGATGAAACTGTAAAACAAGAAATTTCTAAAATTGATGCTAGACGTGAAGCAGTAGGTTTAAGTGAAAAACCAACGGTAGATGAAGATAAGCAAGCCAAAATTGCTGCTGCAATTGCAAAAGCTAAAGCAGCGAAGGCGGCTGCAGAAGCAGCTAAACAAAATGAAAATGTGAGCAATAATAAAGAATGATGAATAGAAGCCCTTACATTTCTGATGCACCAAGCGTCAGTGCGATTATGTTGCAAGTGCTACTCGCGCTAGTGCCCGGTATCATCGCCTATGTATGGGTGTTTGGTGGCGGCATTTTAGTGACTTTACTACTTGCCACACTGACTGCACTGGCGGCAGAAGCGGTTATGCTTAAAATAAGAAAGCGCCCGATTCAACCGTTTTTAACTGATTACAGTGCTGTTACTACCGCGTGGTTGTTGGCGTTGGCGATACCGCCGCTAAGCCCGTGGTGGCTTATTGTAGTCGGCACCTTGTTTGCCATTGTCATTGCCAAGCATTTATATGGTGGCCTTGGCTACAATCCGTTTAATCCCGCCATGATTGGTTACGCGGTGTTACTCATTTCATTTCCAGCATTGATGACCAAGTGGCCAGCCGCTTTGCAGTTGGCACAAACCAAACTTGGTTTTATCGACCAGTTACAGTTTATTTTTAGTGGGGCTTTGCCACCACAAATCATGCTGGATGCAGTTTCCAGCGCAACCCCCCTGGATTATTTAAAAACGCAGCTCACTTTAAAACATGAGGTAGCCAGCATTTCACAAGCGCCAATATTCGGCACGTTTGGTGGCAAGGGCAGTGAGTATATAGCCGGTGCTTATTTATTGGGAGGTTTGTATCTATGGCGGCAAAAAATTATCACTTGGCACTTACCTGCGGCTTTTTTGGCGGCGCTTACTATTATTTCTGGGGTGTTTTGGCTAGCTGATTCTGCACATTACGCATCGCCGGCTTTTCACTTATTTAGCGGTGCCAGCATGTTATGCGCATTTTTTATTATTACCGACCCAGTGAGTGGGCCAACTACACCGAATGGCAAGCTATTGTTTGCCGCAGGTGTAGCAATCATTACCTATTTGATTCGCGTGTATGGCGGCTACCCTGACGGTGTCGCGTTTGCAGTCATCTTTATGAATATTTGCGTTCCGCTCATCGACGCGCATACGCAACCACGAGTGTTCGGCCATGAAAAATAAGTCTGGGTATGAAAAAATGAGTCAAGACTCATTTTTAAAAAGTTAAGTCATGGCCGAAACCATCATTAAACACGCCAGTAAAACGGCAATTACATTGATTGCATTTGCATTGGTGTTTACGGCTTTATTGGCCTATGTTTTTCAAATCACCAAAGTGCCGATTGAAAAAAGTGAAGCGGCTGCGCGCCTAGCCTTATTCAGGCAAATCGTGCCAGCCAGCATGCACGATAATAATATTTTAAAAGATACGCTCACTATTGCGCCAAATGACTTGCTCGGCAATACACAACCAAGTATTGCCAACCGTGCGCGCATTAACAATGCACCTGCGGCCATTATTTTAGAGGCGATTGCGCACGATGGTTATAGTGGTGATATCAAACTATTGATTGCCATTAGATATAACGGCGAAATTAGTGGCGTGCGCGTGCTGGCGCACAAAGAAACCCCTGGTTTGGGCGATTATATTGATATTGCCAAAGATGACTGGATTAAACTTTTTGATGCAGAATCACTCACAAAAACAAGTGATACGAATTGGCAGGTAAAGAAAGATGGGGGTCAATTTGACTACATGGCTGGTGCTACTATTACACCCCGCGCAGTAGTAAAAGCAGTGCATAAGGCGTTAAAATATTTTGAGGCGAATAGAGACGCCTTGTTCACTTGAAGCAATGACGTGGTTTGCTAAAGGGTAGTTTAAATGAATCAATATACAGAAATTATTGAAAATGGGTTATGGAAGCAGAACCCCGGTGTCGTGCAGCTGCTAGGCCTATGCCCAACCTTGGCTGTGACGACTTCGGTAGTCAATGGGGTAAGCTTAGGCTTGGCCACTGCGCTTGTAATGGCGGCTTCCAATGGTGCCGTGTCACCCGTACGTAAATTTGTGCCAAATGAGATTCGAGTACCGGTTTTTATTTTGGTCATTGCTGCGCTGGTCACCGTTATCGATTTAACCATTCACGGCTTTGCCGAGCCATTACATAAAGTATTAGGCATTTTCATTCCTTTAATCGTCGTGAATTGCATTGTGTTAGCGCGTGTAGAAAGCTTTGCCGCTAAAAACGCGCCCGCGCCAGCTATTTTGGATGGATTCATGATGGGCTTGGGACTGACTTTTGTATTGGGCATTTTAGGCGGCATGCGCGAAGTCCTCGGTAAAGGCACCTTATTTTCTGGCCTGGATTTAGCGTTTGGGCCAAGCTTTAAGCCCTATATGCTGACAGTCCTTGCTGATTATCATGGCTTTTTACTGGCGATTCTGCCGCCTGGTGCATTTTTGGGCTTGGCCTGTTTAATTGCCTTCCGCAATTGGGCTGGCAATCGTGCACCTAAAGCGACCCAAGCTGGTGGCGCGCTTAAACCAGCGCTCTAGCTTTTTATATAAACAACCGCAATGAATGCCGAAAAACGCTTTGAAATTTTCAAGCGCCTTTCCA
This sequence comes from Methylotenera sp., assembly GCA_036676175.1. Lineage (GTDB taxonomy): Bacteria > Pseudomonadota > Gammaproteobacteria > Burkholderiales > Methylophilaceae > Methylotenera_A. Next base: position 14,623 of record JAKFDL010000084.1, read on the forward strand.
TTGCTATTCCACAGCCTACTACTGAATTAGAACACAACAGTACATTTGAATTGTTGATCGCGGTGATCTTATCCGCACAAGCCACTGATAAAGGCGTTAACATCGCCACTAGAAAATTATTTAAAGTCGCTAATACACCGCAAGCGATTTTCAACTTGGGAATTACAGGGCTGGAAAGTTACATTAAAACCATTGGCCTGTATCACGCCAAAGCAAAAAATGTCATCGCCTGTTGTGCGCAGCTCATTGAAAAGCACGATAGCATAGTACCAAACACCCGCACGACTTTAGAGGCACTGCCAGGCGTGGGCCGTAAAACGGCCAATGTGATTTTGAACACGGCATTTGGGCAACCAACGATTGCAGTTGATACGCATTTATTTCGGCTCGGTAACCGCATCAAACTGGCCACAGGTAAAAATGTGCTGCAAGTAGAGCATAAATATATAAAAACGATTCCCAAACAATTTTTGCAAGATGCGCACCATTTACTGATTTTACATGGTCGTTACACATGCACCGCACGTAACCCAAAATGTGGTGAGTGCTGCATTGTAGATTTATGTGAATATCGCCATAAAGTGATTCCAAAGATTCACTTAATGGCCGGTGAGGACATGATAAAAAATGGCATGACTGGTCAGGCTGTGCCAGAGAACAACTTAACAGGTGGTAGTGTATGAAAGTAGCTACCGGTCTGGCGATTGGAAAAACACCACAAGCAGAGCTAGCCGCACAAGCCGTTGAATCTGCCATGCTGAAAGCCAATATCCATGCGCCTTCTAGCGTGTTGCTTTTTTTAACTTCTGAGTTCGCGGCCGATCCACAATCTGCCATTAAAGCCGCTGCTAAAGCGGCCAGTTGCACACAAATTATTGGCTGCTCGGCCACTGGTATTTTTACAGAGGAAGATTGGGTAATCGACAGCCCCGCTGCCGCTGCCATGGTATTTTCTGACTTAAACTTTAGCCATTCCAATGCTGACGATGACATATTGCTCACCTTGACTGCACCCAATGCTATTAATACGACTTGGCTCAATACGGCCGGCATCAGGTTCGGTGGGGTGTCTGGCGATGCCACTGGCCAAGGATCATTTTCGGTATGGCAAAATGGCAAGGGCACTACTCAAGGCTATTGCGATGGTGTGCTTGCTAATACACATGCTGCCGTGGCTGCTTCACATGGACTGCAACTCATCTCGTCGCCTCGCCGCATTACCAAAACGAGTGGCAACGATTTACTCTCGTTAGCTAGCCTACCCGCACTCAACACTTTATTTTCTGCCTGTAAAAAGCAGGATATTTCTATCGCCAACGATGACATTCCTTATCATCAGTTGATGGCAGTGTTCGCTAGCAAGGCTAGCCAGCTCGAGCGTGGTGAATATAACTTAGCCTCGCTCATTATTGCAAACCCAGATAACGACTCAGTGACGTTGACCAAAACATTGAATGAAGGTGATTGGTTGAGCTGGGCCGTACGCGATGTGGATGCAGCGCAAATTGATATTGTCAAAACGGCTAATATGCTCAGTAGAAAACTGAACACTGAGCCTGAGTTTGGTTTGCTATTTTCCTGCCTGAGTCGTGGGCCTTACTTTTATAATGGCACCGACCGGGATCTAGCCTTGATTAAAGCGCTGTTTCCCGATTTACCGCTGATTGGTTTTTATGGTAATGGGGTGGTCGCGCCAGTTGGTAACGATAACGAACTACTCCAATATTCAGCGGTATTGGGCTTGTTTGCAAAAAGCAATGTGGTTAGCTTATGAGCTTTTATAAGAGCCATGTCTTTATTTAACCCAAGCCGCGACGAAGTACGCAATTTCTTTTTTGAAGCGTGGGCAAAGGCAAAAGCCACGCAGCCACTCACCGATTTAGAGAAAATTGCACTAGATGTGATACAGATGCATCCAGAATATCACGCCATTTTAGACAACCCTGAACTGTTCAGGCATCAAACCTATTTTCCTGAATTTGGAGAAACTAACCCATTTTTGCATATGAGTTTACATTTATCCATCCATGAGCAACTTAGCATCAACCAACCCATCGGCATTGCAGAAATTTATGCACAACTCAAACTCAAACATCAAAACGTGCATGACGCCCAGCACGCTATTTTAGAATGCCTGGCTGAAACCATTTGGCAAGCGCAGCGCAACAATTCAAGTCTGGATAACGTGCATTACTTACAGCTGCTACAACAAAAAGTCCGTAACTAGTTTACTTTACCGTCTGTTACATGATTGAATGCTGAAATGACAACATCCAATATGCACAACTGGCTGAACGAGCATGGGGATTATTTATATCGCTTTGCGCTGGCACGCCTACGCGACCCTCACCAAGCTGAGGATGTGGTGCAAGAGACTTTTTTAGCTGCCATCAAATCTCCCAGCTTTGCCGAACAGTCTGCTCCACGCACTTGGCTGACCGGTATTTTAAAGCATAAAATAATCGACGTGATGCGCAAAAATGTACGTGAAGTTGTGGTTTCAGATTTAGTCAATGAAGATGAAGAAACCAGCACAGATGATTTTTTTGATGCAGCCGGCCACTGGGCCGATAAGCCATTGAAGTGGGATATGCCCGAGAATGTACTCGAACAACAGCAGTTTTTGGGCATATTGCAAATGTGCATGGACAAATTGCCCAGCAAATTAGCTGCTTTATTTTTAATGCGTGATGTACATGATACCGATAACGACGAAATTTGTAAGGAACTTAATATTACTACGACCAATGCTTGGGTGATGCTTTACAGGGCACGCTTGGGATTAAGAAAGTGTTTAGAAATCAACTGGCTAGGTTATTAATTTAGGAGCAGGAAAGTTTAAATATGTTGAGCTGTAAGCAGGCAAGTCAATTAATTTCACAATCGTTAGAACAACCCTTAGCGATGCGGGAACGATTTGCCTTAAAATTACATCTACTTATTTGCAGATACTGCAGACGATTTCGTCAACAATTACAAGCAATAGGTGTTGCCTTAAAATTAACAGCTCGAGCCATTGAGAACGATGACACGATTAAAATGCCATCAGAAACGAAGCAACGGTTGATACAGTCCATTGAATCCAGTTAGGGCTCAATGCCGTATATACCTGTAAGTGCAAGACTCTTTAACCCTGACACTTAACTATTGATTTAACAATATATTTTAAAAGGATATTAAACATGACTACCTCTACAAAAGCAGTTGCATTAGCAGTATCAAGCGCATTCGCATTATCTATTGGTGCAGCCACTATCAACGCAGCTGAGAATCCATTTGCAATTAAATCGCTCTCTAGCGGCTACCAAGTTGCAGACCATCACGAAAAAGCGAAAGATGGTAAATGTGGCGAAGGCAAATGTGGCCATGACGACAAGGATGCAAAAGCCAAGGACGGCAAATGCGGCGAAGGTAAATGTGGTGCCGAAATGAAAAAAGAAGGTGCTGAAAAAACAAAAGATGGTAAATGTGGCGAAGGTAAATGCGGCACAGAGAAAAAATAGTCATCTGTATCGCGTCAGTTAGAGTGGTACGTTCAAGCAACCTCGCCGCTTAGTACTTGCGTTAAGGCATCTATTATTATGGCCTGTTTAGCTGACATCAAAGGGGTGGGTTTGGGGTTAAAGCGTGAGCTGATTCCCCAAATCCAAGACCTCTATCAACACCCCTCAATCTCGCACATTAATTTTGTTGAAATCGCCCCAGAAAACTGGATAGGCGCTGGAGGCAAATACGCCCGAGATTTAGCCTGGTTTGTTGAACGATACCCCATTGCTTGTCATGGCTTATGCCTGTCATTGGGCGGGCCAGATCCGTTGAATGTTGGGTTTCTAAAACAAGTAAAACAATTTTTAAGCGTCAACAAAATTCCGTTGTATACCGAACACTTAAGTTATTGCAGCGATTTTCAGCAAGGCCAAGCTGGCTATCTGTACGATTTATTGCCAATACCTTTTACCGAAGAAGCCGTGAAATATGTGGCAGCACGCATCCGCCAAACACAAGATATCCTAGGACAAAAAATCGCGATAGAAAATGCCTCGTTTTATGCTGCCGCACCTATTTCAAATTTATCAGAGATTGATTTTTTAAATGCTGTGCTGGTAGAAGCGGATTGCTGGTTACATTTAGACATCAACAATATTTATGTCAACAGCGTGAATTTTGGCCACGGTCAACACCGTGATGCAATGAAGGATGCGCATGCATTTTTGCACCAAATACCACAAGAAAGAATTGTGTATGGCCATGTGGCAGGACATTACCAGCAAGCCCCAGACTTGTTGATTGATACGCACGGCATGGATGTGATTGAACCAGTATGGACGCTGCTAGAGGAAGCTTACCAACTATTTGGCACCTTTCCCACCTTACTGGAACGCGACAGCAATATTCCGCCACTACCCTTGTTGATGAGTGAAGTGGATAAAATTGCACAGACTCAAGCGAATAGCTCAACTCGAAACTACCAGGCTAAAGACATAAATACTATCTTGCAAAGCAGTGCTGTATGTTAGATTTTCAGCGCTATCAACAAGAATTTACGGCGCACATTCGCAACCCCAAGGTGCATAAAAAACCTGCCGGTGTCTTGCCCACACGCATGGCGGTGTATCGTGATGCCGTTTTTAATAACATCTTTGAATCCGTCACGGTATGTTTTCCAGTATGCCAAACGACGATTGGCAAACGTGCCTGGCGTGCATTACTCAAAGGCTTTGTAAAAAGCCATCCTGCGCAAAGCCCCATTTTTAGAGATATTCCGCTACAGTTTTTAGCGTTTTTAAACACGCAAACATCACAGCCTGCTTTTTTGGCGGAACTCGCGCATTACGAATGGGTGGAATTGGCAGTCAGCGCCCAGCCAACCGAGCCCGTTGAACTGAGTAAAAAAATGAACTTGCTCAGTGAAAAACCGATGCTGGAGCCCGCTCATAGGTTGCTAGAGTACAACTTTTCCGTTCATAAAATAACCAAAGGCAAATTACCAAAAACAGCTGAGAAAACCTATTTTTTGGTGTTTAGAAATGCAGAGTTTGAGGTGAAGTTTATTGAGCTAAACCCCACTACTTTTCAGTTATTAAAGCTAATCGAAAGGAATGAAATAACTGGGGAGCAGGCATTGGTGCGTCTTGCAGAGTCTATACAACACCCAAATATTGATGCTGTGATTGCATTCGGTGCAGAGATTCTGAGTGATTTAGCCAACCAACAAGCCATAATTGGTAGCAAATTAGTAGGGTATTTGCCTAGCAGTTAATATCCATCCGACCTATCAGTGAGCTAAAAAAAGCGCTTCAAAAACTAGTTAATTAAACTGCTGCGCCTCACGTTCGCTAGCCAACGCAACTATTGCCTGTTTTTGTATATTTCCTAAGTCCCACCACTGCTGAATCTCATCAATAGTGCGGTAACAGCCCATACAGAAACCAGTACTGTCATCCATACTACATACACCGATACACGGCGATTGAACTTCTGCTTCTGACATAGCTATTACTTTTTAACCTAACTTAAACTGCCGTGGCATTGCTTGTATTTTTTACCACTGCCACAAGGACACGGATCGTTTCGACCTACCTTAACACCATCACGGACAATGGTGTTGCCGCTGGCCATTTGTGCTTGCTCTTCTTCTGTGAAGCCGCCTTGTGGAGTTGCTAGCGCCTCTTCAAAATCAGCATGTTGATATTGCACATTGGCGACATCTGCTGCCTGCTCTATTGGCTCAACATCTTCCTGTGTACGCACTTGCACCAGCATGGTGATTTTTGTGACTTCCGCTTTCACTGTATCCAGCAAACTTTCAAACAGTTGAAACGCCTCGCGTTTGTATTCTTGCTTAGGATTTTTTTGCGCATAGGATCGCAAATGGATGCCTTGGCGCAAATGATCAAGTGCAGCTAAGTGTTCGCGCCAATGCATATCAATACTTTGCAACATGACTGAACGCTCAAATTTGCGCATCGTGCTAGGGCTGGCCAGCGCTTCTTTTGCAGCATACGATTGATCTGCAGCTTCAAAGATACGCTCACGTAACGTTTCTTCGTGTAAATCCGGATTGTCTTCCAGCATTTTTTGCAACGGCAAATCTAAACCAGCCTCTGCTAACAGCTCTTTTTCTAAAGCAGCAACGTCCCACTGCTCCTCTACACTACCGGGTGGTATATGCGTGGCAATCAAACTGCTGAGCGTATCAGCACGCATAGCCCTAATGGTATCCTCAATATCAGTGGCTTCTAATAGTTCGTTACGTTGCTCGTAAATCACTTTACGTTGATCATTAGAAACATCATCAAACTCTAATAATTGTTTACGAATATCAAAGTTACGGCCTTCTACTTTGCGTTGTGCGTTTTCAATGGCGCGCGAAACCATAGCATGCTCAATCGCCTCGCCTTCTGGCATTTTCAGGCGCTCCATAATGGCAGAAACGCGATCGCCAGAGAAAATACGCAATAACTGGTCATCTAACCCCAAGTAAAAGCGGCTAGAACCAGGGTCGCCCTGACGGCCAGAACGGCCACGCAACTGGTTATCAATCCGACGTGACTCATGTCGCTCGGTTCCGATGATATGCAAACCACCCGCAGCCAGAACGGCATCATGGCGTTTTTGCCAATCAGCTTTTATTTGAGCTGCTTTTGCCTCTTTTTCTGCATCACTTAAACCTGCGTCGCTGCGAACCGCATGCATGCTAGCTTCTATGTTGCCACCTAAAACGATATCAGTACCGCGACCTGCCATGTTAGTGGCAATGGTGATTGCACCAGGCTGGCCCGCCTCTGCAATAATGTGCGCTTCGCGTTCATGTTGTTTGGCATTCAAGACTTCATGCTTCAAGTTGGCTTTATTCAGGAAATTTGAAATAATTTCAGAGTTTTCAATCGAAGTCGTGCCCACCAATACTGGCTGACCAATGGCTTGGCATTGTTTAATATCTTCAATCACTGCGTTGTATTTTTCAGCAGAAGTACGGTATACCTTGTCCATGGCATCTTTACGAATTTTTGGGCGATGCGTCGGGATCACTACTGTTTCTAAGCCGTAAATCTGGTTAAATTCATAAGCCTCAGTGTCAGCCGTGCCCGTCATACCACTGAGTTTTTGATACATGCGGAAGTAGTTTTGAAAGGTGATGGAAGCTAAGGTTTGATTCTCTTTTTGAATCGCCACGCCTTCTTTAGCCTCGACTGCTTGGTGTAAGCCATCAGACCAGCGACGACCCGGCATTTTACGGCCAGAAAATTCATCCACAATCACAATATCGCCATCATCTATAACGTAGTGCTGGTCTTTTTTAAACAGGTTTTGCGCGCGCAGGGATGCATACAAATGATGTACTAAGGTAATATTGGCTGGATCGTATAAGCTTGAACCCACTGGCAATAAGCCAGAGCTGGTCAAAATTTCTTCAGCACGCTCGTGACCAGCTTCACTCATGGTCACTGTTTGCGCTTTTTCATCTACCCAAAAATCACCTTCACCTGTTTCTTCTTTTTGTGCGCTTAATTGCAAGGCGACTGTGTTAATTTGGTTATATAAATCAATACTGTGCTCAGCTTGGCCAGAAATAATGAGCGGCGTACGTGCCTCATCGATTAAAATCGAATCTACCTCATCTACCAGCGCAAACGTAAGCTTGCGTTGCACACGTTCCTCAGCAGTAAATACCATGTTGTCACGTAAATAATCAAAGCCAAACTCATTATTGGTACCGTATGTGATATCCGCCGCATAAGCCTGTTGCTTGGCATCGTGCTGCATTTGCGATAAATTGATGCCCACACTTAAGCCCAAAAAGTTGTAAAGCTTGCCCATCCACTCGGCATCACGCTTAGCCAAATAGTCATTCACTGTCACCAAATGCGCGCCTTGGCCAGTCAGCGCATTTAAATAGAGCGGCAACGTGGCAACTAAAGTTTTACCTTCACCCGTACCCATCTCGGCGATTTTGCCGCCATTAATCACCATGCCACCGATCAACTGTACGTCAAAATGGCGCATTCCCAGCGCACGCACACTGCCTTCGCGTACTACAGCAAAAGCTTCCGGCAACAGTTTCTCTAAGCTTTCACCTGCGCTAAAACGTTGCTTGAATTCTTCTGTTTTTGCGCGCAGAGCTTCATCACTTAACGCTTGCATGGCGGGCTCTAGCGCATTAATTTCTTTTACTTTTTGGCCATATTGCTTTACTAGCCTGTCGTTACGACTACCTAAAAATTTTCTGAACAACGTGGATAACATGAAGGGACACCGATTTTCCGAAACCTCGGAAACCTCTAATTAGATTGGATAAAAACTACTTTTTTATAGGTTCAAGCTCTGTATTATTAACTTTACATAGGTGGGGATTGTAATAACAAATTCAAGACATCCATGTTGCTATTAAACAGCAACTATTTCGTCAAATATTTGCGTGGGTCCAGCGCGGCACCATTCAGGCGAATCTCATAATGCAAATGCGGTCCTGTAGAACGACCTGTGCTACCTACTTCTGCGACAATTTGACCTTTGGTAACCCGTTCGCCAACCTTCACTAATATCCTTGAAGTATGGGCATAACGTGTCTCTAAACCAGACCCATGCTCGATTTTCACTAGTTTACCATAAGCGCCACCTTGTTCGGTACTAGACACGATACCATCTGCTGCAGCCCGGATTGGGGTACCTGTATTCGCCGTAAAATCCAGGCCTTCGTGAAAAGCCTTATTGCCGTTAAATGGGTCGATACGCCAGCCATAGCTAGATGAATTATAGGCCGCAGTAATGGGTTTGCTATTTGGCAACATATCTTTAAGCACACTTTGCTGCAAAATTTTTGCCTCGATACTACTGAGCGAGTCATCACGTGCATCCACTGCTTTTGTAAGCTCCAAAATAGCCGCTTGCAAATCAGGCTCGGTCATTGGGTGCGCATTTACTAACGGCCCACCCCTGTTAGCAGGCAGCAAAGTGTCGACTGTTTGGTTTGGTTTGTTAGTGGTTTTCTTATCTTTTTCTCCGGCAATTTTTGCCAATCGTTCACTTTGCGCATCTAGCCGCATCATGCGCGCTTGTAGCTCGCCCAGCTCCTTGGCATAAGCATCTAAATGTACTTGCGATGAAATAATAGAGTTTTTAAGTTGCGGCGGGAGTAAAGCTTTTACCCCCTGCTCTTCGATATTGCTTTTTGGCGTAATAAATAGAAGCGTCAATAACACTGGCACCAGCACCAAAGACGCTATCAAAGTAGCTGCCTGCAATACGGACAGGCTTTTAGCTTTTGCCATTTTGTTAGATACGATAATAATATTCATCAGTTTTTATTCACTATTTATATACAATAGGTCATGCGTAAAATTAATACTTTATTTGCAGCTAACAGTCAATTAGAAGCGCTGGCTAAAAATGTACAAGCACATCAGCGCTTACAACAATTTTGGCAAGCAGCTTTACCAAAGACATTGGCACAAGCCAGCTATGCCAGCAAGCTCGATAACAGCATCCTGACAGTTTACGCTGACAGCGCCATTGTCGCTAATAAAATCAAGCTTACTCAGGCTAGCCTATTGACGCAATTGGGAAATTTACAAAAAAACAACCCAATATTTAGGGAATGTAAAGTTACTGCAATTGCAGTGAAAGTGCAAGTAAAATCTCGCCCGAAAGCCGCTATTAAAATACCGCGCACCCTGTCCATTAACGCAGCAAATAGCTTAAAAAGCTTAGCGCAATATTTAGGTGAGTCCCCATTAGCGACAAAGCTCAACTCACTCGCCCGCAAAACAAAATAAATGACCACTTAATTTAGGCAATCTTCTAGTCAGTTGACTACTGATCCAAACCCATCAACTTAAGTTCATGTTATGTCCTTTACAGGTCAGTTTTGCTACAGGTCCCGTTACTAAAAAAACGAATAAAATTCTCAATCATTTTCACATTAAATGCCAAGCCAGCGCGCTTTCCCAGCTTTCATTAAGCAAGCCACAACAAACAAGCTAAGTGGTTGTCGCGCTTAACTATTAGTGCCATAATGCCGCTGCAGTTACAAAATATTTACAATTTTCTAACTCAATTTTCTAGCGAATTATGTTTCTGAATTATCAATAATATAGATAGGGAGAAGTCATGTCAGTAGCACTAATGATCGCCATTGCTGCCGCAGTATTAGCAGTGCTTTATGGCGTAGTAATGAGTAAATGGATAGCCAATTTGCCAGCAGGCAATGCGCGCATGCAAGAAATTGCCAGCGCGATTCAACAAGGTGCGGCAGCTTATTTAGCGCGCCAATATAAAACCATTGCCATAGTGGGCGTGGTGCTCGCGATCTTGGTAGCTTACTTTTTAGGTACAACCACAGCAATCGGTTTTGTGTTGGGTGCTTTATTATCCGGCGCTTGCGGCTTTATCGGCATGAATGTCTCCGTGAAAGCAAATGTGCGTACTGCACAAGCGGCTACTAATGGCATCGCTCCTGCATTTGATGTGGCTTTTAAAGGCGGTGCGGTAACCGGCATGCTGGTGGTAGGTCTAGGCTTACTTGGTGTGGCTGGTTTTTATTGGTTCTTGGGTGCAGAAAGTGCTACCAACCTTGATCCACTCATTGGTTTAGCCTTTGGCTCATCCCTTATTTCTATCTTTGCGCGTTTAGGTGGTGGTATTTTTACTAAAGGTGCAGACGTTGGCGCAGACTTGGTGGGTAAAGTGGAAGCGGGGATTCCAGAAGATGACCCACGCAATCCCGCAGTGATTGCCGATAACGTGGGTGATAATGTAGGTGATTGCGCAGGCATGGCGGCCGACTTGTTTGAGACTTATGCGGTTACACTTATCGCCACCATGGTATTGGGTGGCTTGCTCATCACAAATGGCTCTAACGGCACCATCTATCCACTGATGCTGGGTGCGGTGTCTATCGTTGCTTCCATCATTGGCTGTTTCTTTGTTAAAGCTTCTCCAGGCATGAAAAACGTAATGCCTGCTTTATACAAGGGCTTGGCAGTTGCAGGTGTATTATCACTAATTGCTTTCTACTTTGTTACCATGAAAATGTTTCCGGAAGGTTTAATGGCTGGTGATTTAGCGATTTCTGCCAATCAATTATTCGGTTCATGTGCTGTGGGTTTGGTGTTAACTGCGGCCTTGGTGTGGATTACTGAGTATTACACAGGCACACAATATGCGCCCGTGCAGCATGTTGCACGAGCCTCAACCACTGGTCACGCAACTAATATCATCGCTGGTATCGGTATTTCAATGAAATCAACTGCTTGGCCTGTGCTTTCAGTATGTTTGGCTATCTGGACCTCTTATCATTTAGGTGGTTTATATGGCATCGCTATCGCTGCAACTTCAATGCTTAGTATGGCAGGCATTGTGGTGGCATTAGATGCGTACGGGCCAATTACCGATAATGCAGGTGGTATTGCCGAAATGGCGGAATTACCAAGCAGCGTGCGTGATGTGACTGACCCGCTGGATGCGGTTGGCAACACGACTAAAGCTGTGACAAAAGGCTATGCCATTGGCTCTGCTGGTTTGGCTGCGTTAGTCTTATTTGCTGATTACACGCATAAACTAGAAGGTGCTGGCATTGTGGCTAAGTTTGATTTAAGCGATCCGATGGTGATTATTGGTTTGTTTATCGGCGGCTTGATTCCATTCTTGTTTGCCGCGATGGCCATGGAAGCAGTGGGTCGCGCAGCTGGGGCAGTAGTTGAAGAAGTTCGCCGCCAGTTCCGTGATATTAAAGGCATTATGGAAGGTACTGCCAAACCAGAATACGGCAAAGCAGTCGATATGTTGACCACAGCAGCAATTAAAGAAATGATGATTCCGTCACTATTACCAGTTGCGGTGCCGATTGCAGTGGGCTTATTGCTCGGCCCTGTTGCGCTAGGCGGCTTGTTAATGGGCACGATAGTCACTGGTTTATTCGTGGCTATTTCTATGTGTACAGGCGGTGGTGCTTGGGATAACGCCAAGAAATATATTGAAGATGGCAACCACGGCGGCAAAGGCTCAGATGCACATAAAGCAGCCGTGACCGGTGACACCGTGGGCGATCCATACAAAGATACCGCGGGTCCAGCAGTCAATCCATTGATTAAGATTATTAATATTGTGGCATTACTCATTGTGCCGCTATTGCACTAAATTTAATTTTAGATAAAAGGCGACCCAGAATTAAAACACTGAGGTCGCCTTTTTTATTACACTTCTATTTATACAAATAAACCAAACTATTTTACGAAAACTCTTTTTAGTAAGGGAGTTTAAGGGACTTATGCTAAAGCACTTTGAATTTCATCGCTCGCATCGCATCGGCTGGTTACGTGCGGCCGTACTAGGAGCAAATGACGGTATTGTTTCTACCGCTAGTTTGATTATCGGTGTAGCCTCTGCTCATGCATCACATGCGACTATTCTGCTCACAGGCGTCGCAGGCCTCGTATCTGGCGCTATGTCCATGGCGGCTGGGGAATACGTTTCTGTCAGTTCTCAATCAGATACTGAATCGGCCGATTTGCTACGTGAACGAAAAGAGCTTGCCACCGAACCAGAAAGTGAACTGAAAGAACTAGCTGGGATTTATATTGGACGCGGACTCACACCAGAATTAGCTCTTCAGGTTGCTACGCAACTAACAGAACATGATGCTTTTGCGGCACACGCACGTGATGAGCTAGGTATTATCGAATCCATGAACGCACGGCCATCACAGGCAGCATTTGCCTCTGCGGGTACATTTGCCATCGGCGCGGCTTTACCATTATTGGTTGCGTACGTCGTTTCAGAATCAAACATCGTACTTTATGTGGCCATTATGTCACTGGCATTTTTAGCTATTTTAGGAGGGATAGCCGCAAGAGCAGGTGGAGCCAACATATGGAATGGCACAGCACGGGTAGCTTTTTGGGGGGTGCTTGCAATGGCCGCTACTGCTGGTGTTGGCAGTCTATTTGGAGTTAACGCGGCTTAATTTAATATTAAAAAAGGTGCAAATTTTGCACCTTTTTTATTTAAGCGTTAAATCTAGAAAGCGGGTTTAACTTCAGCACTATTGTATCTTGCCACACCATCCATAATTTCTTTATGGGCTTCATCAATGTCCACCCAACCTTCAATCTTTACCCATTTTCCTTTGTCGAGGTCTTTGTAATGCTCGAAAAAGTGAGAGATCATTTCTAAGCGCCATGGCGAAACATCTTTATATGTTTTTTGATAGGCATACAGGCCACAAACTTTCTCGACTGGCACTGCCAACAATTTAGCGTCACCACCTGCTTCATCAGTCATTTGCAGCATGCCTAGCGCACGACAACGCACAACCACACCTGGCAACAAAGGCACTGGCGTAATCACCAGCACATCAACCGGGTCACCATCATCGGCCAGCGTATGCGGAATATAGCCATAATTACATGGGTATTGCATGGAGGTACCCATAAAACGATCTACAAAAATTGCACCGCTTTCTTTATCCACTTCGTATTTAACGGGATCACCCTGCATTGGGATTTCGATAATCACGTTAAAGTCGTGTGGTAGATTTTTGCCTGATGGCACTAAATTGAGTGACATAATAAATATTGCCCAGTGTTTGAAAAGACGAGATTATAAGCCAAGACTGTTATATGTTTGTTGCTAGATTGTTGCTAAATATATGATTAACTTAAACCAGTATGATTTTACAGCTTTTTAAAAAGTGCTTTTAATATCATTATGATGATCACTAATGCCAAACCCAACAATGCGGACGTCCCTAAATGATTTTTAATGAAAGGAATATTGCCAAAAAAGTAACCTGCCAGCACGCATACCAGCACCCAAATAATTGCACCTAAAGAAGCAGAACGCACAAATTTTGTAAATTGCATATTTGTCATCCCTGCCAAAAATGGCGCTACTGTACGAACCACAGGCAAAAACAAACAAACCAAAAAACCCTTTTGGCCATGTTTATCGTAAAACACGCGCGTTTTATCCAATGTAGATTGTTTTGGCCATTTTAAATAATCTACAAAAAATACTTGGCCAATTGATTTCCCCAGCCAATACCCACTCAAATTTCCCAACACTGCGGCGGCAATTAATATGACTAATAGCGAGTAAATATTGAGCCCAGAAGCTGACCATACAGCGCCGCACACGAACAGGAATGGATTGCCCGGCAGAAAAAACAAAGGCAGTACGCCAATTTCTAAATACACCATGCCAAATAAAATGACATAAACAAGATGAGCGTGCATGGCAACAAGCTGCGGCAAATGTGCATCAAAATCCACAATCATTTGCCAAATGTGCATCATTGCAAATTCTCTTTGCATGCCTCAATAACGGTTTGTGGCGTTAGCTTTACCGCAAAGTATAACAATAACGGGATAACCACCAATTCATCCAACTGTCCGATCACTGGTAAGAAATCGGGAATCAAATCGAATGGCATCAATACATAGCCAATGGCGAGCCACAACAATGCTTTGGCTAATTTAGGCGTTTCGGGGTGCTGTTGCAGTCGTTGGTAAAATTTAAACTCAGCTTTTAGTTTAGCTGCAATTTTTTTTAGATTATCGGCTAGTTTCATACATTTAAGCTTAGCCTAATTTGAGCCCAGTAAGCCTTTCATAAGCTTCCATGTATTTGTCAGATGTGCGTTGTGCGACCTCATCCGGTAGTGGGGGTGCTGGCGGTGCCTTGTTCCAATGAATGGACTCCAGCCAATCACGCACATATTGCTTATCGTAACTAGGTGGATTGCTACCGACTTGATAGCTTTCGAGTGGCCAAAAACGTGATGAATCAGGAGTCAGCACCTCATCCATTACATGCAGTACACCGTTGCTATCAAGCCCAAATTCGAATTTGGTGTCCGCTATGATAATGCCTTTGGTGAGTGCATATTCAGCGGCTTCAGTGTAAAGCCGTATCGCCACCTTGGCCACTTGTTTGGCCATATCTGTGCCGATTAAGGCTTCTACTTGGGCAATGCTAATATTTTCATCATGTTCGCCCACAGCCGCTTTGGAAGAGGGTGTAAATAGTGGTGCTGGCAACTTTGCCGCTTCTTGTAAGCCTTCGGGTAATTGAATGCCGCAAACGGTACCTGTTTGCTTGTACTCTTTCCAGCCACTGCCCACCAGATAGCCACGCACAATCGCTTCAATTGGCAGTGCCTTCAGTTTTTTCACCACCACCGCTCGGCCTGTCACTTGTGCACGTTCATCTTTTTCCACCACGCTTTCTGGCGCAATGCCAGTAAGATGATTTGGCACAATATGCTGGAGCTTCTCAAACCAAAAGTTCGCCATTTGCGTCAGCATGGCGCCTTTATTGGTAATGCCAGTAGGCAGTATCACATCAAACGCCGAAAGCCGATCGGTACTGACCAGCAGCATCGTTGCATCGTCTATGGCATAAATATCGCGCACTTTACCTTGATGGATACGCTTAAGGCTGGTAATACTGGTTTCTAATAGCGGTGAGTTCATAACAATTGTTTTTGGTAAAATGACATTATAAATCAGTCAGCCAAATCAGCGCGCAGTAATTGTTTTAGCTACTTCAAATCGGTGCACGGTTTTCGCCTATGCGGACTATTTTCTGTGTGTTAGTACCGCGTGGGCTACCAATGGGCTCACCAAAAGTGAGGATGACGGTATCGCCAATTTTTACCAGCTGCTGTTCTAATATAACTTTTTCCATTTCCTGCAGAATCTCATCGCGTGTTTTACCCGTTTGATCAATAGGGTACGGAAATACATTTCGGTGCAAAGTAAGTTGGCGACGGGCAACTTTATTGGGTGACAGTGCATAGATGGGGACGGTGCAATCAGCTCGCGACAGCCATTGAGCTGCGTTGCCTGATTGCGTTAGCGCTACAATTCCAGCTACTTCTAATCGCTGAGCAATATAAACAGTTGCGGCAGCAATTGCTTCGTCGGTATGAATTAAATCTATTTTTTCCAGCGTGTGCTTAGGGTGATTTTCGTATTCTTTTTCAGCCTCCATGCATACACGGTGCATGGCGATGACTGTTTCGAGTGGATATTGCCCTGACGCTGTTTCTGCAGATAGCATGACTGCATCCGTACCATCGAGTACTGCATTCGCCACATCAGATACTTCGGCCCGCGTAGGAATCGGGTTATTGATCATCGATTCCATCATTTGCGTCGCCGTGATCACCAGTTTATTTTGCGCACGCGCCATGCGAATCATGCGTTTTTGCAAACCTGGCACAGCAGCATCTCCCACTTCCACACCCAAATCGCCCCGCGCCACCATAATTGCGTCGCTGGCATGAATAATCGCTTCTAAATGTTGAATGGCTTCACTGCGCTCAATTTTGGCCACAATATTAGCTGTACCGCCCACCTGCCGCACTAGTTTTCTTGCAAGCTCAACATCTTGGGCATCTTTGGGAAAAGAAATAGCAATGTAATCAGCTTCTAGCTCTACAGCCGTCAGTATATCTTGCTCGTCTTTGGCGGTTAATGCTGCAGCGGCTAATCCACCACCTTGCAGATTAATGCCTTTATTATTTGATAAGTCTCCGCCCGTTTCTACCAAGCAAGAAATTCGATTGCCATCTACAGCATCTATTTTTAGCTTGATTCTTCCATCGTCTAATAAAAGTAGCATGCCCGCGGAAACTTCTTGTGGAAGCATTTTGTAATCTAAACCGACCTTAGTCTGATCACCCAATAAACAGTCGGCATCTAGCACAAATAAATCACCCGTTTTTAGGTTGATTTTACCTGTTTCAAACTTCCCGATACGGATTTTAGGGCCTTGCAAATCACACAAAATGCCAATAGGCCGATTTAATTGCGTGGCAATTTCACGCACAATGTTGGCCTTGGCCACCTGTTCAGCGGCTGTTCCGTGCGAGAAATTTAGCCGTACTACATTTACGCCTTCAATAATCAGTCTTGCGATCATTTCGCGGCTGGCACTTGCCGGCCCTAGCGTTGCCACAATTTTTGTTTTTCTCAACATAGGTTTGTACCAATCGCGTATTCAACGTTTTGAGATGCTCAGTTAATTCTAACTCTATTCTTAAAAAAAAGAGGAGCTTATCGCTCCTCTTTTTTTTAAGCACAAGTTTTTTAGTAGCGTGGGCTATGACTTTGCACGTTGCTCTAAAATTTCAACCGCTGGTAAAGTTTTGCCCTCTAAAAACTCCAAAAATGCGCCGCCTGCAGTTGAGATGTAGTTAATCTTACTCTCGATGCCATATTTTTGGATGGCCGCGATGGTGTCCCCGCCGCCTGCCAATGTAAAGGCTTTGCTATCGGCAATAGCATGTGCCAACGTTTTTGTGCCTTCTCCAAACTGGTCAAACTCAAATACGCCCACTGGCCCGTTCCATACAATGGTGCCTGCATTATTTAACACCTTCACCAATTCAGCGGCTGATTCTGGCCCTATGTCAAAGATCATATCGTCCGCTGCTACAAAAGCCGCCTTTTTGTTAGTTGCCGGCGCATCCGCTGCAAATTTTTTTGCACACACCACATCCACTGCAATCGGTATGCAAGCGTTTCGTTTGGTCATTTTCTCCATGAGTTTTTTAGCAGTGGGCACCAAATCTTCTTCACAAAGGGATTTTCCTATCTCGTGTCCGGCTGCTTTTAAAAAAGTATTGGCAATGCCGCCACCTACGACCAGTTGATCCACTTTATCTGACAAACTTTCTAATACCCTTAACTTGGTGGAGACTTTACTGCCCCCCACTACCGCTACCATGGGGCGCTTTGGATTGAGTAATGCTTTGCTTAATGCTTCTAATTCTTCTGTGAGCAAAATCCCGGCACAGGCCACAGGTGCATATTTGGCGATACCGTGGGTGCTAGCTTCTGCCCTATGCGCGGTGCCAAATGCATCCATCACAAACACGTCACAAAGCGCAGCGTATTGTTTGGCCAGCTCGTCATTATTCTTTTTTTCACCGACATTGAAGCGACAATTTTCCAGCAAGATTAACTCACCGTTTTGTATGGTCATGCTGCCTGCAGGTGCTTCTGGGCTTAACCAATTTTTAACTAAGCGTACTGGCTTGCCTAGCTTTTTAGACATGACATCGGCTACAGGTTGCAGTGAGTTTTCTTCTGAATAAATACCTTCTTCTGGGCGGCCCAAATGCGAAGTCACCATTACTTTTGCGCCCGCTTTAAGTGCGAATTCAATGGTGGCCATGCTGGCTGTAATGCGCGCATCAGAAGTTACTTTTCCATCGGTAACAGGCACATTAAGATCTGAACGAATAAAAACGCGCTTACCCGCTAAATCCAAATCGGTCATCTTGATAAACTGCATTTTATTATCCTAATATCAGGTCGTGTTTTTGAGATGCAGTGGCGTTATGCGATGTGTTGTACTAAGCGTAGGAGATTGCAGGTATATCCATATTCATTGTCATACCAGCCCACCACTTTCACAAAGGTGCTATCCAGCATAATGCCAGCATCGGCATCAAACACGCCTGCGGCAGGGTCTCCCCTGAAGTCAGTCGAGACCACTTTTTCATGGGTATATCCAAGCACATTTTTAAGTTCACCATCTGCAGCTTTTTTCATTGCTGCGCAAATCGCTTCATAAGTCGTTTCATTATTCAATTCAACGGTTAAGTCCACTACAGAAACATCGGCAGAAGGTACGCGCATCGCCATGCCTGTCAATTTCTTATTGAGGGATGGAATCACTTTACCTACTGCTTTGGCAGCGCCAGTACTGGAAGGAATGATGTTCTCAAACACGCTGCGGCCACCACGCCAATCTTTTTTGGACGGGCCGTCCACAGTAAGTTGTGATGCGGTTGCAGCATGGATCGTCGTCATCAGGCCGCGCTTGATGCCAAAATTATCATGTAATACCTTGACCAAAGGCGCTAAGCCATTGGTGGTGCATGAAGCTGCTGAGACAATGGCCTGTCCTTGATAGTCCTTGTGGTTTACACCATACACAAACATTGGTGTATCATCTTTTCCCGGTGCAGACTGTACTACTTTTTTCGCGCCGTTATTGATATGTGGCTGGCAGGTATCCAGTGTCAAAAATGCCCCTGTAGACTCAATCACGACGTCTACGCCGCTCACTTTCCAATCAATATTGTTCGGGTCACGCTCTGCCGTAAGATGAATTTTTTTACCATTGACGAGTAAACTGCCGTTATCGGCTTCCAGCTTGGCATCAAAACGTCCATGTACAGAATCGTATTTCAGCAAATAAATAATATAGTCAAGATCATATGAGCTATTGATGGCCACTACCTCAATATCACTGAATTCTTTTTCCTGTATCACTGCACGCAACACCATACGTCCAATACGACCAAAGCCGTTAATGCCTACCTTAACTGCCATGCTTACCTCTCACGAATTAACCATTATTTAATGATGGTATTTTAGCAAAAAAAAGAGCCTCACGCGGAGGCTCTTTTACAATCACACTAAAAACTACTGCGCTAACTAATTATAATACTGATTTTGCCACAGCAACCAAGTTTTCAGCCGTAAAGCCAAAGTGCTTATACAACACACCGCCTGGGGCAGACTCACCGAAAGTATCGATACCTACCACTGCACCCTCTAAGCCTACATACTTACGCCAGAAGTCTGTTACGCCCGCTTCGATTGCCACGCGTTTTGCTGTACCCAAGACACTGGCTTTATAAGCAGCGTCTTGACGGTCAAATACGTTGGTTGAAGGCATAGAAACCACACGTGTTTTAACACCAGCTGCGTTTAATTCTGCCGCAGCTTTTACTGCAATTTCTAACTCAGAACCAGTTCCGATTAAAGTTACTTGTGCACCAGCCACTTCAGACAATACATAACCGCCCCTGCGAATGCCTGCAAAATCTTTGGCATCATGTTTCAAGCCAGATACGTTTTGACGACTCAACACTAAACTAGTTGGGCCCTCTGAACGCTCTACCGCGGCCACCCATGCCACTGCAGTTTCTGTTGCACTACCTGGACGCCATACATCCATACGTGGAATATAACGCAAGCCAGCGGTAGTTTCGATTGGCTGGTGTGTAGGACCGTCTTCGCCTTGGCCAATGGAGTCATGGGTCAACACATAAACCACGCGTTGATGCATCAGTGCAGACATACGCATACCGTTACGCATGTAATCAGTGAACTGATGGAAAGTGCCGCCGAATGGTAAGAAACCACCGTGCAAAGCCATCCCGTTCATAATCGCTGCCATACCGAATTCACGCACACCGTAAGAAATATAGTTACCAGGTTTTTTTGCATCTACATGCACAAAGCTAGGACATGACGTCAAGTTAGAACCTGTTAAGTCAGCCGAACCACCTAAGAACTCTGGCAAGATTGGTGCTAATGCAGTAATGGCATTTTGTGATGCTTTACGGGTTGAAATACCTTCAGCTTTTTCGTTCGTTGCCGCGATAAATGCATCAGTTGCCGCTTTCCAATTAGCCGGTAATTCACCCGCCATACGGCGTTTGAATTCAGCAGCTTCTGCAGGGAATGCTTTTGCATAAGCATCAAACTTAGCATTCCAATCAGCTTCGGCTTTCGCGCCTTTGTCTTTCGCATCCCAACCAGCATAAACATCTTCTGGAATTACAAATGGTTCGTGTGTCCAGCCAATGGCCGCCCGGGTTGCGGCCACTTCATCTAAACCAAGCGCGCTACCATGGCAGTCATGGCTGCCTGATTTGTTCGGTGAACCTTTACCAATGATGGTTTTACAGCAGATAAGCGATGGCTTGTCTGTTACTTTTTTCGCTGCATCAATCGCTTTGCCAATTGCCGCTACATCGTGGCCATCTACTGATTGTACATGCCAGCCGTATGATTCAAAACGTTTTGCAGTGTCGTCTGTGTACCAGCCTTCAATATGGCCGTCAATAGAGATACCATTGTCATCCCAGAAGGCGATTAGATTACCTAAACCCCATGTACCAGCTAGTGCGCAGGCTTCATGTGAAACGCCTTCCATCATACAGCCGTCACCTAAGAATACATAAGTGTGGTGGTCTACGATTTTGTGGCCTGGTTTGTTGAACTGGTGAGCGAGCAATTTTTCTGCCATCGCAAAACCTACGCCATTTGAAATGCCTTGGCCTAATGGGCCTGTGGTTGTTTCAACACCTGGCGCATAGCCATACTCTGGGTGGCCAGCACATTTTGAATGCAGTTGACGGAATGTCTTGATCTCATCCATTGGCAATGCGTAGCCAGTCAGATGCAGCAATGAATAGATCAACATAGAGCCGTGACCATTAGAAAGCACAAAGCGGTCACGATTGGCCCATTTTGGGTTGTTTGGATTATGGCTTAGATGGTTGTTCCAAAGCTCTTCCGCAATCTCTGCCATGCCCATCGGGGCGCCAGGGTGACCAGAATTTGCTTTTTGCACTGCATCCATTGATAACGCACGAATTGCGTTGGCTAAATCATTACGCGTTGCCATTTTTTATCTCCCTGAAAAGTTCGGCATTTCATAACCGTTAAGTAACCTATAAGTAACTATGTGTAGTCTTAGCGAAACGCCCGTTTGAACGAATTAAATTATAAATTTCGAATATAGAATTATTGCGCAAATCAGTTTTTTCGGCAAGGCCATAAGCAGTCTCCCAGCACATTAAAATGCTAATACTGCTTATGCCACTGGTTTACGCATCGTCACAAACTCTTCAGCTACGGTGGGGTGGATGCCTATCGTGCTATCAAATACAGCTTTAGTTGCTCCCGCGCGTATCGCCACAGCAAAACCTTGAATAATCTCGCCTGCATCTGGCCCCACCATATGCATGCCGACCACTTTATCCGTACTGCGCACCACAATCATTTTCATCAGTGTGCGCTCGCTACTGCCAGATAAGGTGTTTTTCATTGGCTTAAAATCTGTTTTATAAATATCAATATCTCCAGGATATTTTGTGCGCGCTTCTGCTTCAGATAAACCTACTGTACCAATGCTGGGCTGGCTAAACACAGCTGTCGGGATGTTTTGATAATCCACTTGCTTAGTGCTGCCTGCATACAGCTTATTAACTAGAGCCATGCCTTCAGATGTCGCCACCGGCGTCAAATTCACGCGATTGGTTACATCACCCAGCGCATAGATTGACGGTACATTGGTTTGGTAGTCGTCATTGACTTTAATAGCACCAACTTCATCTAAGACCACCCCCGACGCTTCAAGACCCAGATTTTTACTATTCGGCACACGGCCTGTGGCGTACATCACCAAGTCTGTGGCAACTGTTTCACCTGCAGTGGTGTGCACAGTAAAGCCTGCGCCTACTTGTTCAATGCGATCTACATTGGTGTTGGGCATAAATTTGATACCTTTTTTTATCATTTCTGCCCCCAAAAAATCGCGAATATCTTCATCAAAACCACGCAATACTTTTTCGCCCCGTTCGAAAATGGTCACATCTACGCCCAAGCCATGCATAATGCCCGCGAATTCCACCGCAATATAGCCACCGCCCACAATCACCATTCTGCTTGGTAATATGGCTAAATTAAATATCTCGTTCGAGGTAATAATGTGTTCTTTGCCTGCAACCTCTGGTACGAAGGGCCAACCGCCAGTAGCAATGATAATGCGTTCTGCTGTATAGGTTTTGTCTTCTACTTTAACCGTGTGTGCATCCACTAAACCAGCACGACCGTTGATAACATGCACACCGCTATCACGTAATAGTTTGTCATACACATTTTGCAAACGGCCAATTTCTTTATCTTTATTGGCGACTAAATTAGCCCAGTTAAATGCAGAGTCACCTACGCTCCAGCCAAAGCCAGCCGCAGCGGCAAAGCTTTCAGAAAATTGTGATGCATAAACGTACAACTTTTTAGGCACGCAACCTACATTGACACAAGTGCCACCAAAATAACGATCTTCGGCAATAGCGACTTTTGCACCTAAACCGGCTGCCATGCGTGCTGCACGCACCCCGGCAGAGCCTGCGCCAACAACAAATAAATCATAGTCATACTGAGTGGTAGGAATGTGCTTGTGATTGCTAGCCAATTGATTTCTTTCTATGGTTACTTAAATTTTAAAGTAGCCATTAAGTTAAAATAAATAAAAAAGGCGATGCATTTCACATCGCCCATTTAATACTTAAAAACGATTACTGATTGCTTTTTAGATGATTTAGCATAGTCTCAACATCGCTTACCAAGAATGGGTCTTCATCATGGTTATCTGCTTTGCCAGCTTCTGCAAACAGCTGCACAATTTTATGGTCATCTACCAACATCGCGTAGCGCCATGAGCGATCACCGAAACCTAAATTCTCTTTTTTAACCAGCATACCCATGCCGCGGGTAAAGTCACCATTACCATCAGGCAACATTTTAATGTTGGTAACGCCCAAATGTTTTCCCCATTGAAACATGGTAAATGCGTCATTAACGCTCAAGCAATAAACCTCATCTACGCCCAATGCTTTAAATTCCTCGTACTTGGCTTCGAAGCCTGGCAAGTGCGTGCTAGAGCAGGTAGGTGTAAATGCGCCTGGTAGCGCTACTACAATAATTTTCTTGCCTGAAAAAATGTCTGCTGAGGTGATATCTTGCCAGCGGAATGGATTATCTCCGCCAAGGCTTTCATCTCGCACACGGGTTTTAAATACTACATTTGGTACATTTACTACTGCTGCCATTGCTATTCCTTTTTATAAATTAATAAATTACTTACTGTGGTGCTTTGAATTGTCATTTATGAAACGACGCAATGATAACCGAAGTATATTCTTTAACAAAATAAATTATATTTATTTTTATGATAAATATAATTTATCACATGCGCCTTAGGTAATATTAATTCTTTGACAACATGCATCCACCAATAAGAAGAATCAGCTGTCCACAAAGAATTGAATACTGCTGATACTTGGTCAGAAAACTCTTACAGCAATATCAGCACTTGCCTTATTCGATATTTTTTTCACCCCTCTAGAATGGTGTCTGTGTTTTATACACAGTCAATTTAATTACCGAAAAGGAAATATGATGAAACTGAACATTAAGAGTCTTTTAGTTATTACTGCATTAACTTTACCATTATCTGCTTTTGCGGCTGAAGGTGATCCTGTATCTACCAAACTAAGCGATACTGTTATTACCACCAAAGTAAAAGCTGAGTTTGCTAAAGATAAAGCCGTTAGCGCGTCTGATATTAAAGTGGAAACTGATAGCAATGGTTTAGTTCAGTTATCAGGCACAGCAAAATCACAAGCTGAAGCTGATCAAGCAGTAAAAATCGCCAAAAACGTTAAAGGCGTAACTGCAGTTAAGAGCGATATCGTAGTCCAATAACACGCGTCACTAACTGCTTGTTAACCTTGACGAGTTTTATCTCTAAAGTTTACTCCAAAATGTAATGAATAAAACGGGGCTTAACGCCCCGTTTTTTATATCTCTTGCATTTTATAAAATGCAGTTCTAAATTTTGGCTGCCGCCTCAACGACCATCTCCATCGCCTTACAATTGGCTTTCGCATCTTCTAGCGTTAAGTATGGCGTTTTATCATTCAACACACAGTCACTGAAATGTTCGATTTCCAGATTAAAATGGTTGCTTGGCGCAAAGCGTTCTTCTGCATATTTACCGTCTTCTAGCGCCCATGAAATCACTGGTACATCATTTTGGAACACCCATGCAGCATGGCATTTAACCCAGCCCTTAGTGCCGATGATTTCATATTCAGATTTTCTGCTGCGCTCAAAACTGATATCAAACTGGCCAAAACGGGCACGCCCTTCAGCGTCAGTACCAAAATCCAGCACACCGCTCATCACCGTGTCTGCCCCATGCTCGTTAAGCTTAGCATGTGCAATCACTGATGTTGGCTCTAAGGGTTTTCTATTGCTTTGACCAATATTCAAACCCATTGCCCACCGCAGCGAATGAATCGCATAAGGTCCAATATCCCATAACGCACCGCCCCCATCCGCCATGCTGCGGTTAATGCGGTACATGCGTGCTTGTTTCATTAAAAATGAAAAACTGGCTCGCGCAGAAAGTACATCGCCTATCAAGCCTGAATCTATAATTTCTTGCACACGCTTATGTTGCGGATGAAAGCGGTACATGAATCCTTCCATTACCTTCACCTTGTTTTTGGCAGCCGCGGCTTCAATTGTCTCAATGTCTTTTACTGACAATGCCATCGGCTTTTCAATCAACACATGCTTACCGGCGTTAATGCATTTAAGCGCCCATTGGGCATGCTCCTCATTGGCCATGGGGCAATAGACAGCCTCTACATTGTTATCCTGAATCAAGGCATCCATATCGTCATAACATTGCACGTTATTCGCATGACATGGCGCATACTTTTCAAGTGTCGCTTTCGCTGCTCCTGGACGACGGCTGGCAATCGCCACCAGTTGCGAATTCGGCGCTTCAATGATTGCAGGTAGCAAACGCTCGTTCACGCGTGCTGCGCCGAGAATGCCCCATTTAAGTTTGCTCATGTTCGCTCCATTTTATCGAGCAGCCAATACTGGCAATTTGTTCTTTTGGCCCTGTGCCAGTTTCAGCCACTTGCTTCATGGCATAAAACAAATCACGTGTACTGTGGGGCGTCGTTTCTTTACGGCTTTCATCAAAGCGGCCACGATACTGCAACTGGCCTTTATTATTAAACCCAAAAAAATCTGGGGTGCACACGGCACCGTAGTCTTTAGCCACTTGCTGGCTGGCATCTAACAAATAGGGAAAGGGGAAATCCATCTCACGTGCAATGATTTGCATATTTTCAACACTATCTTCTGGGTAGTCTTTAGGGTCATTTGACATGATCGCAACACTGTTTACGCCAAGCATTTTTAACTCGCTGACGTCATAGATAAGCCTGGGCAGAATCGCTTTCACATAAGGGCAATGATTGCATATAAACATCACCAACAAGCCGTTTTTGCCCATCACCAAATCTAGCGAGACCAGGTTACCATCCACATTCACCAGATTAAAATCGGGTGCTTGCCAGCCAAAATTGCACACAGGTGGGTTGATGCTCGCCATACTTAATCCATATTCAAATACAAAACAATCATGTTTATGTTACCACTTTCTACTTTTTTATTTAAACTTGCAACATGAGTAACTTGCGATTTTATAGCCCAAATAAATTACGAGTTGGCGCCTCTGTTAAATTAAGTGACAACGCCGCCATACACGCCACCAAAGTGATGCGTTTGAATGTGGGCGACACGCTTAAATTATTTGATGGTGATGGGCTTGATTACACATGTGAATTACTAAGCATTAAAAAAAATGAGGTAATTGCCAAAGTTGAGTCCAGCGAGACAGTCAATAATGAATCACCGCTACACATCACCTTGTTGCAAGGCATTTCCAGTGGCGACCGCATGGATTACACCATTCAAAAAGCGGTAGAACTTGGGGTGGCAGAAATTCAGCCCCTATCTACAGAGCGCAGCGTAGTGAAACTATCGGCCGAGCGCGCAGAAAGGCGTCTGGAACACTGGCAAAACATCGTGATTTCTGCCTGTGAGCAAAGCGGACGCGCTATAGTGCCAAAAGTAGCCAAACCGGTTAATTTAACAGCATGGCTAACAACCAATAGCCATGCGGGTTCTGGCGATACAGATTCTAGTCATGTACGTATTTT
>JAKFDL010000085.1:0-16144 GCA_036676175.1 Methylotenera sp.
ACTGCGCAGGCAGCGCTAAATCGGAAGGCTTAGGCATTGCACTGATTGAGCGCATGTTAGGCGAAGACCCTAATGCATTGATCGGTTTGCCACTGATTAAGCTGACTACCATGTTGCAGAACGAAAATGTTAACGTGATATAAGTGCTATGGCGGCGCGTCAACGTAATATAAACAGCCCCGTTCTAGAAGCACCAACCTTTCTGGAGATTTTCATGCTTAAACCCCGCGTTCTTGTGATTGCTATGAGCACCCTTTTTTCTTTTGGTGCTTTTGCAGTTGAAAATAATCAAAACACTGCTCTTACCGAATCTCGTAGCACACTCGAAGACCAACAAAGTGTCGCAGTCACCATTTATAACCAAGATTTAGCCTTGGTAAAAGATACGCGTAAAGTCAGTATTAAAACCGGTTTAAATGCACTGGCATTGCGTGACGTAAGTGCGCAAATGCGCCCTGAAACTGCCTTATTACGCAGCATTAATGCACCTGGAAGCTTGAGCCTGCTAGAACAGAACTTCGACTTTGATTTGCTTACCCCACAAAAAATGCTGGAAAAATATGTTGGCAAAACAGTTGGCATTGTTAAAGTCCATCCACAAACTGGCGCAGAAACTGTTGAGCAAGCCACCGTGCTGGCTGCCAACAATGGTGTAGTGCTTAAGGTAGGCAATCGCATTGAAACTGGCCTGCCGGGCCGTATTGTCTACGACGATGTGCCTGCTAATCTGCGCGATAGGCCCACTCTTGTCACGCAAATAAACAATAAAGGCACAACTGAGCAAACCGTTGAATTAAGTTATCTCACTGGCGGTTTGGGTTGGAAGGCTGATTATGTGGCCGAGTTGAACGACAAAGAAGACAAGCTGGATTTATCGGGCTGGGTAACGCTCACCAACACCAGCGGCGCCAGCTACAAAAATGCCAAACTGCAGTTGGTGGCGGGCGACGTCAACCGCGTACAACAAAACATGCGCCCGATGACAA
Source organism: Methylotenera sp. (assembly GCA_036676175.1). Classification (GTDB taxonomy): domain Bacteria; phylum Pseudomonadota; class Gammaproteobacteria; order Burkholderiales; family Methylophilaceae; genus Methylotenera_A. The sequence goes on from JAKFDL010000085.1 coordinate 987, forward strand.
AAAATATGCGCATGGAAAGCATGGCGGCCGATGCTGCAGCGCCGATGGCAGAAGAAAGCCTCTTGGAATACCATTTATACACGCTGGACCGCCCCACCAACATTATGGAAGCACAAACTAAGCAAGTCGCATTGTTATCTGCTACGGGTGTGCCAGCACGTAAAGAACTGGTACTGCGCGGTGCGGATTACTACTATTCTGGTCAATATGGCGAAATTGGCACTAAGATGAAAGTGGGCGTATTTGTTGAGTTTGACAACAAAGAAGCCAGCAAACTGGGCATGCCGTTGCCCAAAGGCGTGTTGCGCGTCTACAAAAAAGATAGCCAAGGTAACGCGCAATTTGTCGGTGAAGATAACATTGACCACACTCCTAAAAATGAAACGGTGCGTTTAAAACTGGGTGAGGCGTTTGACGTCACCGCCGACAAAAAACAAACCGATTTCAAAGTATTGCCGCGCCCCAGCAAAAATACCAACGTTTATGAAAGCGCGTTTGAGCTAGTGCTTAAAAACGCAAAAAAACAAAAAATGACAGTGACAGTGCAAGAGCCGATTAGCGGCGATTGGAAAATTTTGTCAGAAAGCCATCCGCACAATAAAGTCAACAGCCACTTGGCGGTATGGAAAATTGATATTCCTGCGGAAGGCAGCACCACGCTGACTTACAGAGCAGTAGTAAAATATTAATAGCGTAATTACAATAAACAGGTAAATTCTATATGCCCTGCAGACCAATATCCATGCGGCCTGCAGGGCATGCTTTTTAGTGGTATGCTTGATTAATTCACAAACTAAATCAATAAGCTTGAATGAGACCAGCTCAATGAAATACGGTACGCTATACCTTATCCCTGTCACACTAGGTGACGACAATATCGCAACTCTACTGCCTACAAGCCTGCCGCCAGACGTGATTAAAATCGCCCAAACTCTTGAGCATTTTGTAGTGGAAAGTGAAAAAACAGCGCGCCAGTTTTTAAGCGCCATTAAGACCGCCAAACCGGTGCGAGAGCTCACGTTAAACTTACTTAACGAACACACGCAAGATAAAGACATTGTCGCCCTGCTGGCGCCTTTACTAAAAGGCCAAGATATTGGGCTAATGAGCGATGCAGGCTGCCCTGGTGTGGCCGACCCGGGCGCAAAGTTAGTCGCATTGGCGCATAAAAAAAATATAAAAGTCGTGCCATTTGTCGGCCCAAGTTCAATTTTGTTAAGCTTGATGGCAAGTGGTTTTAATGGCCAGCAATTCGCCTTTTTGGGTTATTTGCCAGTCGATAAACAAGCTCGCAATATCAAATTAAAAGAAATCGAAAAACGCTCACAAACCTACAACGAAACGCAAATCTTTATCGAAACGCCCTACCGTAACCAGCATATGCTGGATGCGATTTTAAGCGGCTGTAGCTCCAATACACGCTTGTGTATTGCTTCGCAGGTCAGCTTGCCAGATGAATTGATAATGACTAAGCGCATCAGCGACTGGAAACAAAATGCACTACCAGATTTGCATAAAAAACCGACGGTTTTTTTGTTGTTGGCCTAATTTGGGCTTTTTGATTAAAACTCTGTTATGTTGCATCTATGTATTAATATTGATTCAGAAACAATAAAACGAATAAGGATTTGAAAATATGCATAAAAGAATTTTACTTACTAAGCACTTGGTTATTACTGTTGCACTAGCGTTAACATTTCCCAACTATGTGAATGCCGCTCCTACATTAGAACAAGTTAAGCAAGTTCTAGAAAAAAAGGCCATCCCTATTTGGCATAATGCCACAACTAAAATTAAACATCTAATCGACAATCCTCCAAACGCGAAGAGCGCTGAGACATGGAAAGAACTTGATGCTGGAACCAACACGACAACAGGTAAGGCTCCATTAGCTCGTGCAACAACGGCGAAAGATGGAGAAGATCTATTTTTAATTGCTAGCTGGCTTAGATGGCGCATTCTCTCTGAAAATGCCGACCCAAGATATTCTTATGCTTATGCTGCTGACTTACACTATATGCGTGATAGTCGTGGCGACTTTCATAAAGATGCTGCAATTTTTTTCTATAATGCCAAGCTTGGGCTTGCCATTGATGGAGCTCGTTGTGTAGATAAGGCAAGCCCGGAAAGTATAGCTCTAGGATTCGAGACCCAAAAATACACGCAGCCTCTTATTGAAAATATTGCCAAAATGTCAAAGATAGATAGGGCATCAGCAATGCTAGAAGCCGTTGCAATTGAAGAAATGAGAGGGGAACGTCCATTGATAGAAGCATTCTGCACAAGAGATGCGAGCTCCATGCTCAAAGCTATCGCCTCTGGCAATCAGCCTGAAAAAATACCATCGTCAGATTCAAACGTGGCTGGAGATACATACTCGGTTGATGTTTCAAAAGTAAAGCCTCAAGTGATTCCTGAAATTGAATGGAAAAAAAAGAGACGAGAGATTTTAGATGGGTATGTTAAAACTGCAATTGAGTTGCTGTGAGACTTAATCAACCATTAAATCATTATTTATTCAGTGTTGTATTAGTACGGCCTTAACCGGCGCATAACTTAAGCGGTGCTGCGGGCAAATGCCATGTGCCTGCAAAGCCAATAGATGCTTAGGTGCTGGATAGCCTTTATGTTGTGCAAAGCCGTATTGTGGGTATTGTTTATCTAGTTCATATAATTCAGCATCGCGTGCGACTTTTGCCAAAATGGATGCCGCTGAAATCGCTTGTACCTTACTATCACCCTGCACTATCGCCTCACACGGCAAGCTGATTTTTGGGCATTTATTGCCATCTACCTGAACCAAATCTGGTGTTATGTTGAATTGTGCTTGCATGGCTTCTATGGCGCGCTTCATGGCTAGCAAACTAGCCTGAAGTATATTGATTTCATCGATTTCTTGGCATGTGCAGCTAGCGATACCCCATGCTAATGCTTTGGTTTTAATTTCTGCGCTTAAAAAATCTCGTTTTTTCTCAGAGAGTTTTTTAGAGTCTGCTAAGCCGTTAATTGGGTTATTTACATCTAATATCACTGCTGCCGCATACACACTGCCAGCCAGAGGGCCGCGCCCTGCTTCATCCACACCGCAGATTAAAATTTCAGGTTTTAACATCTCATAAATAACTCAGCTTAAAGATAACTCAACACGACTTGCGCGGCTTTTTTGGCGCTATTTTGCTTTAAGCTTTTATGAATGTTGGTAAATTCCTGCTCGATTTCTTTAATGCGGGTTTTATCTACCAGCAATAAAGATACGGCATCGGCCAGTTTTTGTGGCGTGGCTTCTTTTTGCAGTAGCTCTGGCACCACAAATTTACCCGCTAAAATATTGGGCAAACCTACATAAGGCAAATAATTCATGCGTTTCAATATCCACCAGCTAAGTGTTGGCATACGGTAGGTAATTACCATTGGGCGCTTAAGCAGCGCCGCCTCTAGCGTAGCGGTGCCAGAAGCGACCACCACCACGTCGGCGGCCTCCATGGCATCGTGCGCATGACCGAATAAAATGTCGAGCTCCAAATGTTCTAAGTTAACACGCTCTGAACTTAAGTTTTCTGTTCCAGCCTTATCTTGTTGGCCTTTTTCCAGGTTCATTTTGTCTTGTATATTCTTATACAACGCTTGCTCAAAAATCTGCCGCGTTTCGCGGGTAATGAGTGGAACTAAAAACTGCGTGTTTGCATTCTCCTGGTGAATCAACAGCGCAGTTTTAACAAATAGATTTGCGTGCTGGCTAACTTCGGATTGACGGCTACCAGGCAACATAGCCACTACAAATTTGCCATTTTCAATTTTCAATAAGTCGCGTGCAGCCTGTTTGCTGGGCTTTAGGGGGATTTCATCAGCGAGCGGATGGCCAATAAAGGTAACGGGCACCTTGGCTTTTTCGTATAAGGCTGGCTCAAACGGGAACAGCGCCAACATATGTGACACTGCGCGCTTAATCTTGCCCATGCGCCCACCACGCCATGCCCAAATTGAAGGGCTAACGTAGTGAATGGCTGGAATACCGCGCTTTTTAAGTTGACGTTCTAGCCAAAAATTAAAATCTGGCGCATCCACACCAATAAATATATCGGGTTTTTCGGCCAGCAATTGTTTGAGTAAGCTTTTGCGTAACTTTAACAAGCCATACAAGTGTTTTAGCACTTCTACATAGCCACGCACAGAAAGTTTTTCAATGGGGAATAAAGACTTGGCGCCTTCTGCTGCCATCTTTGGCCCTGCAATTCCGATAAAAGTTAAATCGCTACGTTGCGCTTTTAGCGCACGCATCAAATGACATCCCAGCAAGTCCCCAGAAGCCTCGCCGGCTACAATTGCAATTTTTGGCATACTACTTCTTAAAGAAGGTTAGCGGAACATTATATTAACGAATTATGCCGCGATTACTGCTTATTAGAAATTCGCTTAATAATTTGATTTCTTTACAGCTTTTTTGCATTTCGGCCAATTCTAGCTTGGCTTCTTCTAATGTTAAACTATTGCGATACAACGCTTTGTAAGCGCGTTTAATGTGCAGGATGGCATCAGCATCAAAGCCGCGCCGTTTTAAGCCTTCTGCGTTGATGCCATGCGGCTGTGCGTCATAACCTGAGGCGGTTATGTATGGCGGAATATCTTTAAATACCACCGAACCCACTGCCGTAATGACGTGCGCGCCAATTTTACAGAACTGATGAATCAGCGTAAAACCACCCAAAATGGCGTAATCGTGAATATCCACGTGCCCTGCCAGCGAGCTATTGTTGGCCATAATGGTGTTGTTGCCTATGGTGCAATCGTGCGCAATATGGACGTAGGCCATTATCCAGTTGTCATTGCCGATTTTGGTGACACCTTTATCTTGAATTGTGCCACGATTAAAGGTGCAGAACTCTCTAATGGTGTTGTTATCACCAATTTCTAGTGTTGTGGGCTCATCTTTATATTTTTTGTCTTGCGGTTGCTCACCTAGTGACGAAAATTGAAAAATATGGTTGTTCTTGCCGATGCTGGTCGGCCCCTTTAGCACCACATGGCTACCGATACGCGTGCCAGCATCCACTTTAACACCTGCACCAATTGTGGTGAAAGCGCCAACTTCTACGCTGGAATCGAGCTCTGCTTTAGGATCTATAATCGCATTTGGGTGAATTTTTACAGATGACATACTTAATTATTTACTTTAAATTATAGTTTTAATTATTTGAAATTGTTCAATTTTTTAATTCTTATCGATGGCTTTTAAAATACACATCATACTTGCCTCCGCCACTACAGAACCATCTACTGTAGCTACACCTGTGTATTTCCATATGCCTTTTAGAATGCGGTCGATTTTTACATTTAAAATAATCTGGTCACCAGGTGAAACAGGTTTTTTAAAGCGGGCACTGTCGATTCCGGCGAAATAATACACAGAATCATCAGTTGGTTTGCTACCCATGGTTTTAAATGAGAGTATTGCCGCTGCCTGCGCCATAGCCTCTACAATAAGAACACCAGGCATGACTGGATGATAAGGAAAGTGTCCGGGAAAAAATGGCTCATTCACGCTGACATTTTTAAGCGCAGTGATTTCTTTGCCAATTTCCATTGAAACTACGCGATCAATTAAAACAAATGGATAACGATGTGGCAAATGATCGAGGATTTCGTGGATATCCATACTTGTAGAAGCAATGTCTGTCATTTTAGGTTCTCTATGTTTTTTTATCAGCAGTGAGTGTTGCAATCACCTGCTCCAAGGCCTTTATTTTATCTGTTAATTGACTCAGATGGGGACTTAAGTGGCGAATATTTGCAGCGGTTTTTAGCCAATCCTCGTGCGCCTGGGATGGCATCAGTGCAGTATACGTCCCTGCTTTGAGTATGGAGCGCATAATCATGCTGCCCGGTGAAATAGTTACGCCATCAGCAATCGTCAAATGCCCTAATATCATGGCGGCACCGCCAATTTTGCAATGCTTGCCAATAATGGCGCTGCCAGCAATACCAGCGCAGCCGGCAATCACTGTATGTGCGCCTATATGGCAGTTATGAGCAATTTGAATTAAGTTGTCTAACTTGACACCCTCTTCAATCACCGTATCGTCAATCGCTCCGCGGTCGATAGTGGTGTTGGCTCCAACGTCAACAAAGTCTTGTATGACCACACGCCCTACTTGCGGTATTTTTACCCAGTGTTTCGCATGGTCGTCACTTGTTTCTTCTGCGTAACCAAAGCCATCATTACCAATAACGCAACCTGAAAACAAGTGACAGTTTTTGCCAATCTGACTGCTATGCTTAATGGTCACATTGGCTTCTAACACGGTATTATCATCAATGCTCGCGTTACGCTCAATGACACAACCAGCACCAATCGTGACATTGTTGCCAAGCTTTACATGAGCCTCAATCACAACAAGAGGACCAATACTGCAGCTTGCTGGTACTTCAGTGGTTGCGTTAACCACAGCACTGGCATGCACGCCTTTAGGTGCAGCATAAGCGGGGTTTAGTAACTGCGATAGCTTTGCAAAATAAGCGTAGGGATTATCCGCAATAATTTTAGGCAAGCGGGTTAAATCCGCATGCTCAGGCCTAATAATGACGGCACTAGCAGCTGTATTGCTTAGTTGTGTTTTATATTTAGCATTGTTAAAAAAAGCAATGGCGCCAGCTTGCGCTAACGCCAAAGAGCCTACACGGGATATTTGCGTATCAGGATTGCCTGATATTAAACCACCAAGTTGGTCTGCGATTTGCTGGAGCGATAAATTTGATTGCATGTGAGATTTTCATACCGCAGATTTAAACACTATTTTTACCGAGTAGCCTATTTTTTGCCAAGCAACTTGAGCACTTTGTCGGTAATGTCGATTTTTTTGCTGGCATAGGCCACACCGCCATACACTACCAAATCGTAACCATCTGTTTCTGATACGGTTTGTACGGCTTTATTTATACGGTCTTGCAGACTAGCTAGCTCTTCATTTTTACGTAAATTAATATCTTCGCGAAGCTCACGTTGTTTACGTTGAAACTCAATTTTTAAATTTGAAACGTCACGCTCTTTATTGCGGCGATCTGTTTCAGAAATTGTCAGCCTATCTTTATCAAGCACAGCTTCAATGTCACGAATTTGCTTTTGCATGCGATCCAGTTCTTGCGATTTTGGACCAAACTCGCGCTCTAACTTCTTACCGCTCTCCGCTGTTTGCGGTGCTTCTTGCAAGATTTTATCGACTTGCACATAGCCTATCTTGAGTTCAGCTGCATTTAAACCAGTTGAAAACACGAAAGCTGCTAGAAATAAAATCTTAGACTGAAAGTTCAATTTAAATCCCTTTACTCTACTATGCGCCATGCCTAATGCCTATTAAGCAATTTTACTATTAAATTTGGTAAGCATACTGTAATAATTTTTAATGAGCCAGATTAAAATTGCGACCCGAGTTGGAATTGCAAAGTTTGCGTATCGTCAGTGTCTTCGGCGTTAAGCGCCTTAGCAAATACTATTTTTAATGGGCCAAATGGTGAGAACCAGCTCAAGCCAACACCTGCGCCGTATCTTAACTCTCCTAAATCGATGCTCTCATTATCGCCATAGACATTGCCCGCATCCACAAACGCACTTAGGCGGAACTGTGACGATTTTTTAATCAAAGGCACAGGTATAAACACTTCGGCATTTCCAACAATACGTGTTGTACCCCCAACAGCAAAATCTTCATTCGTCCCCGGATCAAAGTCGCGAGGACCGATAGAGCCATTCTCATAGCCACGCACAGAGTTTACTCCACCTACGTAAAAGTTTTTAAAGAATGGATACTCTTTATCACCGTAAGAGTCAGCATAGCCCAATTCGCCATTCAACATAAACGTCACGTCTTTAGTCACATCTTTAAACCAAGTATGTTTATAGTCAATTTTGTAATACTGTAAATCTAACACAGGTAAAGAAACTTCAGCACTTATCCTTTGCAACACGCCTTTGTTAGGAAATAGTGTGTTGTCACGCGAATCGTGTGTCCATGAACCAGAAAGTTGTATAGAGTCACTGGTACAACCACTGCTATTACCACAAAAATCCAAGTATTGTTTTGGGCTGTCACTCCTCAGATCTACCTTAGTGAAATCTGCCGTTAAGCCCGCTGAGAGGAAGTCTTTTTCGCTTAGCGGTAAGCCAAAACGCACCCCCGCACCATAAGATTTACTGTTATAGGTACCAATATTGTCGTTATCTTCTGTATCAACATCCCTTCGATACAGATCGAACCCGCGGCTAACGCCATCTGGCGTAAAATAAGGATCTGTATATGACAACGAATAAATCGTATTTGTTTTACTGGTATTGATTTGCGTATTTACCCGGTTACCTGTCCCTAAGAAGTTAGGTTGATTGACGGTCACACCTAACACCACGCCATCACTACTTGATAAACCTGCACCAAATTGTATGCTGCCTGTAGACTTTTCTGTGACATTCACATTTAAATCTACTTGGTCTGTGGTACCAGGTACCGCTGGTGTTTCGACATCTACCGTATCAAAGAATTGCAATCTATCCAGGCGCTCTTTAGAGCGATTAATTTTATCGCCTGCATACCAAGCTGACTCCAGTTGACGCATTTCCCTGCGCAATACAGAATCACGCGTACGCGTATTACCAGTTAAGTTAATACGACGGACATATACGCGTTTACCAGGGTCAACAAAAAAAGTGAATGCTGCGGTGTGATCTTGCTTATTAATCTCAGGGATAGCATTCACATTTGAAAACGCATATCCTTCATTACCCAGCCTGTCACTAATTGCTTTGCTGGTTTCAGTGACCAGTTGGCGGTTAAAAGTATCACCTTTACTGATTTTAACTAAAGGCTTCAAATCTTCTTCTGGCACTTGCAACTCACCTGCCAGTTTGACATCACTAATGGTGTACTTTTCACCTTCGGTGACGTTGACTGTAATATAAATGTCTTGCTTATCGGGTGAAATAGCCACTTGCGTAGAATCAATCGAAAACTCTAGGTAGCCTTGATTCATATAAAATGACTTCAGTGTTTCTAAATCGGCAGTGAGCTTTTGTTTGGAATATTGATCGTCTTTATTCCACCAACTCATCCAATTAGGTGTAGTTAACAAAAACTCAGCACGCAGATCTTCCGTAGTGAATACGTTGTTACCTACTATGTTGATATCACGAATCTTGGCAACAATGCCTTCTTCAATCTCAAACTTGACTGCCACGCGATTGCGTTCTAATGGAGATACCACTGTTTTAACCGTGGCACCATATTTACCTTGCGCTAAGTATTGCCGTTTAATTTCCTGCTCAGCGCGGTCTAGTTGAGATTTATCAAATATCAAGCCTTCAGATATGCCGATCTGCTTTAAACCTTCGGTCATTTTATCTGAGGGGAATGATTTATTGCCGCTGAAGTCGATTTTAGCAATGGCCGAACGTTCTTGTACCGTTACCACCAACACATCGCCATCGGCCTCTATGCGCACATCTTTAAAAAAACCGGTGTTGTAAAGCGATTTAATTGCTTGCGTCGCTTTTTCGTCGCTCATCACATCGCCTGCTTGCACGGGTAAGTAAGTAAATATCGTGCCGGCTTCAGTACGCTGTAAGCCTTCAACACGAATGTCTTTAATTACAAACGGCTCTAAGGCAAGCGCTTGTTGGCTAAAGAGTGCAAGGATAAGTGCGGAGATATGTCGCGTTTTAAATAAATGATTCACTGTAAACAAATTATGTGTCCATGTTTGATGAAGCAATCTTTCAAGCAAAGTTTATCAAGTAAACAGCCTGTTAAAGTCGTTAAATATTGCTAACGTCATTAGCAAACCAAGTATGACAAACCCTATTTTTTGGCCTGCCAGCATCAGGTTCTCTGAAACTGGTGAGCCTTTGAAAATTTCAACCATATAATACATCAAATGACCGCCATCTAACACTGGTATTGGCAAAAGGTTAAGCACCCCAATACTAATGCTGACTAAAGCTAAAAAACTTAAGAATGTTTTTAAACCCATATCGGCACTTTTCCCAGCATAATCGGCGATGGTGACGGGACCGCTTATGCTTTTTAGCGACACTTGTCCTACTAGCATTTTGCCGAGCATTTTAAGGCTGAAAATTGAGGTATCCCAGGTTTTACCCACTGCTTTTTGCAAACTCACTAGTGGTGAATAGTTAAACTCCACTAATAAACTGTCTAATTCTTTTTGATCCAGCTTAACTGCAGCACCCATGCGACCTATAGTTTCGCCATTCTCTTCTACTTTTTCAGGTATTGCTGCAATACGCAACGTTTTTTGTGCGCGTTTAATTTCAAACCAGAGTTTTTTGTTTGGGCTGCTTTTAACGATATTCACCACCTGCTCCCAGTCTCCAATCGTCACCCCATCAATACTTAAGACCCTATCATTTGCTATAAACCCTGCAATATCAGCAGCACTGCCCGGCAAGATTTCACCAATAACCGCAGGGATATTCGGCCTATATTCTTCTAAACCAATTTTTTTAAGTATATCTACTTCACTATCATTATTAACGCCTGTAAAACTTAAGGTATGTTGAAATAGTTCATTGTTCTGATTAATAGCTTCAATTTCGACACTTTTATTTTCTAGTGACTCTTCCAGCAAGATCCAGCGTGCTTCTTGCCAGGAGTTTATGGTTTCACCGTTAATTTTTTGTATGATCTCACCTGAGGTTAAACTGGCCTGTGCCGCCAAGCCATTACTGACCACTTCTCCTATAATCGGTCGTGTACCGGTAACGCCCAGCATAAATAAACCCCAATACAACACAATTGCCAGCAGTAGATTCGCTAGAGGTCCTGCAATTACTATGGCGATACGCTTCCAGACAGTTTGTCGATTGAAGGCGCGTTGCAACTCTGTTTCGGAGTACTGGATTCTTGGTAGTTCTGGGTTGGCTGCTTGTTCAGCTTTTAACTCACGTTCGTCAAGCATTTTTACAAAACCTCCTAACGGAATTGAAGCCAATACGAACTGTGTATGGTCTTTACCGAAAGTTTTTTGCCATAAAGGTTTACCAAAGCCAATTGAAAATTTGAGCACTTTAACACCGCACCAACGTGCCACTTGAAAATGGCCATACTCATGGATAGTGACTAGCAACCCAATCGTGACAACAAAGGCAAGTAGCGTCATCATGCGGTAGCGATAAGCCTCATGTTATTCTTCGATATACTTTCTTCAGCAAAGCGTCTGGCTGTTGTGTCCACATCAACTAATTGTGCTAGCGACGATACAGGTTGGACAGGAAGGTGATCTAGTGCACTTGCAATCAATTTGGCGATGTCTAAAAAGTGAATTTTTTTATTTAAAAACGCTGCTACAGCCACTTCGTTGACGGCATTGAGGATAGTAGGTGCAGTGCCCCCCAACTTAAGCGCATCGTAAGCTAATTGCAAACACGGGAAGCGCTTTGTATCTGGTGCTTCAAACTCTAATTTAGCGATTTCCAGCAAGTTAAGTGAGGCTACGCCGGAATCAATGCGCTTTGGATAAGCCAGCGCGTAGGCAATGGGTGTGCGCATATCCGGATTACCCAGTTGCGCCAATACACTGCCGTCGACGTACTCCACCATTGAATGAATCACACTTTGCGGATGCACGACAACATCAATTTCATTAGGATTCGCGTTGAATAACCAATGCGCTTCAATTACCTCCAGACCCTTGTTCATTAGGCTGGCCGAGTCAATGGTAATTTTAGCACCCATCACCCAGTTAGGATGTTTTAAAGCCAAGTCTGGGGTGACCTTTTCTAATTGTGCTTGGGTGTAGCATCTAAATGGCCCGCCAGATGCAGTTAAAATGATTTTCTTCACGCCCATTGCGTGCATGTCGCCTGCAGCTAATGAATTAGTACTTGTTGGCGGCATCACTTGAAATATCGCATTATGCTCACTGTCTATCGGCAACAAGGTAGCCCCGCCCGCCTTGACTGCCTGCATAAATAAACTGCCCGCCATCACCAGCGTTTCTTTATTAGCCAGCAATATACGCTTACCCGCTTTAGCCGCAGCCATAGCGGGCTTTAATCCAGCTGCCCCGACAATGGCTGCCATCACACTATGTACTTTATCGTCACTGGAAATCTGCTCTAAACCGTTAATGCCGGATAGTACTTGGGTGTTACTGCCGTATGTGTTTAGTTGAGCACGCAACTCATGCGCGGCTTTTTCGCTCAGCATGACTGCATAAGTCGGCTTATATTGCACGCATTGTTCAAACAACGCAGCCACATTGCTATTTGCGGCTAATGCATAAACTTGATACAAATTGGGATGGCGAGCAATCACGTCCAACGTTTGCTTACCGATGGTACCAGTGCTGCCTAAAATAGTGATATTTTGCACTTTATTACCACCACAAGTTATATGCATAAATCATTAAAATAGCGACAGGCAGGCTGGGGATGATGCCATCTATGCGATCTAAAATGCCGCCATGGCCGGGCAACAAGTAGCCGCTATCTTTAACATCTGCTTGCCGCTTCATCAAGGACTCAAATAGATCGCCAATCACACCCAGGCCGGCGATTATCCAAAGAGCAGGAAATATAGCGAGACTATTAACATTAAAGGCAAAGTACAAAACAACCCCAAAAACTGTGACCGCAATCAGTGCGCCCAAGACGCCCTCCCATGTTTTACCAGGGCTAATGCTGGGGGCAAGTTTGTGCTTGCCGAAGTTTTTACCCGCAAAATAGGCCGCACTATCAGCAACCCAAATCGTTGCTAATAATGCCAGCAATAATCTTGGGTCTGCGCCTTTAGCACAAATAAGACCTAACCATATAGGCGCCATTAATATCAGTCCCAACAATGTTAGCGCATATTTATTGACTACCCATTTTTTGGCCAACCAGAGCGGTACAATCAGCACCCAAAATAAGGTGACGATAAAAAAAACATTTAGCGACTGAAAGAAAAACCAATGAAAGCCTTGCTGTTCCAGCACCTGCACAATAATTAAGCCTGTGACAGCAGTGACGATTAAATAAGCAAGCCGTTGCTTAACTGACAATTGAATAATCATAGACCACTCGTTTAAAGCCAGCAAACTCAATGCCAGCATGCTGTAAGCCCAATAAGTGTTAGAAAGCATAAATAATGCAGGTATAAAAACGGCAACCAGCACTAATGCTGTAATGATGCGAGTCTTAAGCATTAGGATTAGCCAATTGCTCACTGGTTCTACCAAACCGGCGCTCGCGCTGTTGGTAAGACTGGATGGCTAATTGAAAGGCTTTGTCATCAAAATCAGGCCACAACGTATCGGTAAAATAAAACTCTGTATAAGCCAATTGCCATAGCAAAAAATTACTCACACGTTTTTCGCCACCGGTGCGGATGAATAAATCAGGTTCCGTTGCATAATGCATGGCCAAATGCGGGGCCAAATCTTCTTCAGTGAAATCTTTTTTATTGGGATTTTTGCTCACCATTTGATTGGTAGCGTTTAGAATATCCCAACGTCCGCCATAATTAGCAGCAATCGTCAGGGTTAAGCCAGTATTTTTTGCAGTTAACTTCTCAGACTGCTGTATTTGCGCCACCAATTCAGCACTGAATTTGCTACGGTCGCCAATTAAAATCAGGCGAATATTGTTTTCATGTAGCTTAGTTACTTCGCGCTGAAGTGAATCCATAAACAAGCCCATCAAAAAAGACACCTCGTCTTCTGGACGGCGCCAATTCTCGCTACTAAAGGCGAATAAAGTCAGGTATTTCACATTGAGCATTGCACATTGCTTGACTAAATCGCGCACAGTTTCTACACCACGCTTATGGCCTGCTACGCGAGGTAAAAAGCGCTTTCTGGCCCAGCGGCCATTACCATCCATAATCACTGCGATATGATTTGGCACTTCCCCTGAAGCGGGGATGCTTTGTGTAGAACTGGAAAATAAACCCACTAAATGTTTACCTAAATTAAACAGCCATTAAATCGGTTTCTTTAGCGGCAAGCAACCTGTCCACTTCTAGCACCGCTTTGTCGGTGAGTTTTTGTACTTCATCCTGGGTGCGGCGCTCATCATCTTCGCTGATTTCTTTCTCTTTGAGCAATTTTTTTAGCGTATCGTTGGCATCACGGCGCACGTTTCTAATCGCTACTTTGGCTCCTTCTGCTTCACCTCGCACAATTTTAGTTAAATCGCGACGACGCTCTTCTGTCAGCATTGGCATGGGTACACGCACTAGATCACCATTTGTAGCAGGGTTCAAGCCCAAATCGCAATCCCGAATGGCTTTTTCTACTTTACTGATCATGTTTTTTTCGTAAGGTTGCACATGAATGGTACGGGCATCGCCCAAATTCACGTTGGCTACTTGATTGATGGCGACCATGCTACCGTAATATTCCACCATCACATGGTCTAATAAACCAGCATGGGCACGGCCCGTCCGTACTTTGGCTAAATCATTTTTTAAGGCTTCTAGCGATTTCTGCATCTTGCTATCAGCAGTTTTTTTAATGTCTTCTAACATGTCACTCTCCAACTAAATACGCAAACTAAACATTCTAATATACGACGCTACTACTATTCGACCACGACTCGGGTACCTTCTTTTTCGCCCATTACCACCCGCTTGAGTGCGCCTGCTTTAAAAATATTAAAGACTGCAATCGGTAGCTTTTGGTCACGACACAAAGTAAACGCAGTAGCATCCATTACCTTTAGATTTTTATGAATCGCTTCATCAAACGTCACAGTGTCATACTTTGTTGCTGTTGGGTCTTTATTAGGATCAGCCGTATAAATACCATCTACCTTGGTGGCTTTCAGTACAATTTCTGCGTCAATTTCCATGCCACGCAAAGCCGCCGCCGTATCTGTGGTAAAGAAAGGATTTCCCGTACCGGGGGAGCCGGAGCGTCCACGCCCCGAGGCCGTCGAGGAAGAGGACAGGCGCGCCGTTCGGGCCGGCATGGAGCCACCCGCTGACCTTCGAGATCCTCCGGTCGAGCCGCGCGAGGGTCTCCTGGAACGTCGGCGACTCCGGGATCCGCTCGAGCTGGGCTCGCTCGAAGACCAGGGCCCGCCCCTTGAGCGGGGGAGGCGTCGTCTCGGCCGCCACGAGGCGAAACCGTCCCGCCAGGATCTGGCGGAGGTAGTGGCCGACCTTCGGCGGCAGCGG
>JAKFDL010000086.1:0-14906 GCA_036676175.1 Methylotenera sp.
GTTTGCGCGCTAGCGATAAGCCGGGCGTACTGGCGGGGGTCACTAAAATTCTGGCCGATCTCAATATATCAATCGATGCCATGTTGCAAAAAGAGCCGGCAGACAACGAGACTGAAGCAGATATCGTGATTCTGACGCACATAACCCAAGAAAAAAATATGGATGCTGGCATTGCCGCCATTGAAGCGTTACCTGCAATCGTTGGTAAGGTGGTCAAAATTCGTATGGAAGAACTTAGTAAATAACTTAATTAAAATACATAACATAAAGTCAACAAGGGGTGTGTAATGAAAAGTTTATTGCTAGTGGCAGGACTATTTTTTAGCACTGCTTTAGCGGCAGAAAATAGCTGGACAGGATTTTACGTTGGTGGAAATCTTGGCTATGCTAATGCCGAATCTCATTCGGACATAAAGTCTTTGGGTGGAAATTGGAGTGGTGAAACTCAAACGCTTAGAGATTTCATTACCAGTAACTCTGCAGCAAATATGGGTCCTGATGGTGTGGGCTTTGGTTTTCAGGCTGGGTATAACCATCAGTTTGATAACAAATTTGTGTTAGGTTTTGAAGTAGATTACAGCGAGTTAGACTTGGATGAAAATCGCCAAACTGCACCACTTACCTATGTTGGTGCCCCTGCAGCTTTCGCTTTTGGCAACAAAGTTGATGTGAAGCATACTTTCTCGTTACGTCCTAAGTTAGGCTATGCTATTGATAAGACCTTGTTTTATGCTACGGCTGGTATTGCCTGGACCTCTGCAGAGTTTAGCTCGACTATACAAAGCGAATTTAACTACAGTAAAGTTGGCAAAAGCTCAAAAACACTTACGAGTGCAATTTGGGGCATTGGCATTGAGCATCAATTTTTTGATAACATCAGTGCCAAATTAGAATATCTAAAAATCAATGGTGATGATACAAGTTATATGACCAAAGACAGACCTGATGGCAATTTCTTTGGACTGTATAGCGAAACTTATAATGTCGACTTTGATTATGATGTTGTTCGCGTCGGCATTAATTACCGGTTTTAACGTTACCCCTGCCTAATTATTAAATAGTACAAAAAGTCATTTCCATGAAATATATTTCAACTCGAGGCCTTTCACCTGCACTTAATTTTAGCGACATTTTGCTAGGTGGCTTGGCGCCAGATGGCGGCTTGTATTTGCCTGAAGCCTATCCGCAATTTAGTGATGCTGATTTAACTGCAATGCGTGGCTTAAATTATCGTGATTTGGCGTTTTATATTTTAAGTAGATTAATTGACGACATTCCCTCGGCTGACTTAAAAGCGATTATCGACAAAACGTATCGTGCTGAGGTGTATAGCTACACTCGCGCAGGTCAAAATGCAGAAGACATCACGCCCACACTAAAGCTAGAACATAACCTATATTTGTTAAGCCTTTCCAATGGGCCAACGTTGGCATTTAAAGACATGGCGATGCAGTTGCTAGGTAATTTATTTGAGTACGTGCTTAAAAAACGTAATGAAACTACCAATATCTTAGGCGCCACTTCAGGCGATACGGGTTCGGCTGCTGAATACGCCCTGCGAGGCAAACAAGGTGTGCGTGTATTTATGTTATCGCCTTACCAAAAAATGAGCCGCTTTCAAACCGCGCAGATGTTCAGTTTGCAAGATAACAACATTTTTAATATTGCCATAAAAGGCGTGTTTGATGATGCGCAAGACATGGTAAAAGCGGTGAGCAACGACGCAGCTTTCAAGGCTAAGTACAAGATAGGTGCGGTCAACTCCATTAACTGGGGACGCATCGTTGCGCAGGTGGTGTATTACTTTAAGGGTTATTTTGCGGTCACTGAAAATAATAGCCAAAAGGTGGATTTTGCAGTACCTAGTGGTAATTTTGGTAACGTATGCGCAGGCCATATCGCACGCATGATGGGTTTGCCAATCAATCAATTAATCGTGGCAACCAATGAAAACGATGTGCTGGATGAGTTCTTTAAAACAGGCATTTATCGCCCACGCAGTTCGGCCAATACTTATCACACTAGTAGTCCTTCGATGGACATCAGCAAAGCCAGTAATTTTGAGCGCTTTGTGTACGATTTGGTTGGGCGCGATGGTGCAATAGTGCGCAAATTATGGAACAGTGTTGATAAAGGCGGTGCATTTGATATTAAAGAATTGCTGCCAAAGTTGGCTGACTATGGTTTTATCTCTGGTAGCAGCAGCCACGCAAACCGTATGCAAACTATTCGTGAAACTAAAGCTCAATATAATGTGGTCATCGATACGCACACCGCAGATGGCTTGAAAGTTGCGCTACAATTAAGGGATAAAAATATCCCAATGCTAGTGCTTGAGACCGCGCTACCTGCCAAGTTTGAAGATGCCATTGTAGAAGCGCTAGGACAAGCACCAGAGCGGCCTGCAAGCCTGAATAATATAGAAGATTTACCACAAAAATTTGAGGTAATGGATGTGAGTGTGGATGCGATTAAAGCGTTTATAGCGACAAAAAGCCAATGAAACAATATACCGATTTACTGAGACACGTATTAGCCCACGGTGCGCAAAAGCATGACCGCACTGGCACCGGGACGGTTTCTGTATTTGGTTACCAAATGCGCTTCGACTTAAATGCTGGCTTTCCGCTACTGACCACCAAAAAAGTACATCTAAAATCGATTATTCATGAGTTGCTGTGGTTTTTGCAAGGCAGCACCAATATCGCCTACCTGAAAGAGAACGGGGTGCGTATTTGGGACGAATGGGCAGATGAGAACGGCAACCTGGGTCCAGTGTATGGCTACCAATGGCGCAATTGGCCAAAACCAGATGGCACCCATATTGACCAGATTACGCAAGTGGTGAATGCTATTAAAACTAATCCTGACTCGCGCCGGCTCATTGTCAGCGCCTGGAACGTGGCTGATGTGGATAAAATGAAGTTGCCGCCATGCCATGCTTTTTTCCAGTTCTATGTGGCCGATGGCAAATTGAGTTGCCAGTTATATCAGCGTAGCGCCGATATATTCCTGGGCGTACCGTTCAACATTGCTTCATATGCCTTGCTTACCATGATGGTGGCGCAGGTATGTAATTTAAAACTGGGTGATTTTGTACATACGCTGGGCGATGCCCATATTTACAACAACCATTTTGATCAAGTGAACGAACAACTTTCACGTGATTTGCGAGCCCTGCCCACCATGCGCATTAACCCTACAGTTAATGATATTTTCAGCTTTAAGTTCGAAGACTTTAGCTTAGAAAATTACAATCCGCATCCACCCATTAAAGGACTTGTGGCAGTTTAATCGCCTAATTGGTTATAGGTGACCATATTCTTGGTTGTCTTTAGCCAAATGTGTAATTATCATGTAAAAAGTGTAAAATATTCAAACACTTATTGAATTTTTCTGTGGTTGTTTTATTCTAAGCGGTAAGGGAAGAGATTTGCCTTATATTTTTGCTACCATTAACCACATAGGAGATCATCATGAAATCACAATTCATTTTAGGGGCTTCACTAGCAACTGCAATATTTACATCTGCTGCAATCGCAGATCATGCCAGCATTAGACCAAAAGCTTACGATAGTCTAGGTAAGTGCGTAAAAGCTGCCTTAAGCAAACATGATGGAAAAATCGTTAAAGTCGAACTAAAGTCAGAAAAAAAGACGCCCGTGTATGAATTTGATATTGAGTCAGCAGATGGCACAGCGTGGGATGTTGAATGCGACGTGAAAACCAGCAAAATCATTGAAATTGAGCAAGAAGTAAAAGTGGATGATGCTAAATTTAAAGCAATTGCTAAGGTAAGCGAAGCTGATGCTAAAGCAACTGCACTCGCTGCGCACCCAGGTACTATCGTAGAAACAGAATATGAGCTTGAGTCAAATGGTAAGGCTTCTTACGAATTTGATATTTTAGAAGCGGATAAAGAAGAGATTAAAGTGGAAGTAGATGCAGCAACCGGTAAAATTGTTGAAGTCGATTACGAAGTGTACCAAGTAGGTCAGGAATAAATTAATCGAAAATATTATGCAATAAAAAAAGCCACACTAGGGATAGTGTGGCTAAACCTACAAACCTAAGGGGAGATTTATAGGGTTGTTGCTCGGGGACTTAAGGAGTTGTAGGGGCAGGGGTCTCGCTAGAAGCCGAGCTGTCTAGGCTTTTCATGGTGCTGGCTTTGTAGCTAGAGTACTCGTCTGGCGTGATGTTGCCATCTTTATTCATATCCGTCATGTCAAAGTTGGTTGCCAGTGCTTTATCTTTTACGGCTTCTTTTAATGATATTTTCTTATCGCTGTTTACATCTAACTTTTTAAAATCAGCATCAGCAGGCGCTTCAGTAGCCACATCTTTCACTTTTGTCTCTGCTTCGGCGTAAGGGATTGTAAGACTAGCCAGACCAATGCCTGTTACTAGCATAATTGACGCTTTATTAAATGTGCTTAATTGGCTTAATTTCATGATGATGTGACTCCTATGTAATTAAAAACTACTAAATCTAGTTTGATAATAGCATTTGCCGTGCCACAATTATTTCTATATTAAAAACAATAGGTTACAGTATTTTTTAAAAATAACGATCAATGATACTGTCTCCAAATACAGACATTTTTTATGGAAGATTGGTAACTAAATGAAAACTAAAGGTTTTTTATGTCGCTAAACAGCGACGCTATTTAGTGGTTTGTGAATCTTTAAGAACCGAGTCTTTAAATAAAACTGGATTAATTTGATGACGCTGAAGTAATTTATAAAAATCAGTACGGTTGCGATCAGCAATGCGTGCCGCTTGGGTGACATTGCCTTGCGTTGCTTTAAGCAGGTTAATTAAATATTGCTGCTCAAAATTTTTGCGCGCTGCATCAAATGAGACCATGCTCGCAATATTATCTTGTAGTGCTTTTTGTACGAGTTTTCTGGTAATAATGGGAGTGGTAGCCAACACGACTACTTGCTCGATTATATTTTGGAGCTGTCGCACATTGCCGGGCCATGGCGCTGCCAATAAAGTTTCAAGCGCTTCCGACGCAAAACCATTTAGATTCTTTTGATATTTTTTATTTAGGTTTGTTAAAAAGTGATTGGCTAGCAGGGTAATATCTTCACGTCGTGCTGTCAGTGGTGGAATCTCCAAACTTACCACGTTAATACGATAATAAAAGTCTTCCCTAAATTGATTGGCCTGCATTGCCTGCAGCAAATTTTTATGCGTTGCACAGATAAGGCGTATATCAATACTAGTTTGTTCGGTAGAGCCGACTGGGCGAATCACGCGCTCTTGCAAGGCACGTAATAGTTTGACTTGAATCGCCATTGGCATATCGCCAATCTCGTCCAAAAATAAAGTGCCACCATGCGCATTTTTAATCAAACCTTGGTGGTCACGTGTGGCACCCGTAAAGGCACCCTTGCTGTGACCGAACAGTTCAGACTCCAGTAAAGCTTCAGGCAATGCTGCACAGTTAATCGCCACAAATGGTTTACTGTTACGTGCGCTCGCTTGATGGATGGCTTGCGCTAACAGCTCCTTACCCGTTCCACTTTCACCTTGGATGAGCACGCTGGCATCAGAAGCTGCGATTAACTTGGCTTGGGCCAGCAGGCTTTTCATTTGCTGGCTGCTGCATACGATGTTGGCACACCAACTATTGTCCTTAGACAGTGTAGTCTGTGCACTTGGTGCAATTTTGAGCGCATTCTCAACTTGTTGCAGCAAGTTCTTGCTGTCAAAAGGCTTGGTTAGAAAACTAAAGACACCTTGCTGCGTGGCATGCACTGCCTCGGGAATAGAGCCATGTGCCGTTAGCAGGATAAACGGTATGGTGGGATTAAGTGCATGGATGGCCTCAAACAGTGCAAATCCATCCATATCAGGCATGCGCAAATCACTGATGACCAGCGCGGGCATGTGCATATTGAAAGATGATAAAGCCTGCTGCGCCGAGTGGGCACTGGCAATTTGGTAGCCGCTCGCAGTTAGACGCATTTCAAGCAGCTTTAAAATATCTGCATCATCATCAACAATTAAAATCAGTGGCATCATAATAAGTAAATTATTTCCCCAGGTATAACATCATCTATTTTTAGGCGTCACATCACGCTCGCCCATCGATTTTTCAATCTTCTTCAGTTCATCTAGTTTTTGCTGTGCAGCCTCTAGCTTTTGCTGTGTGGCATCAAGCTTAATTTGCAGGGCTTCATTTTTTTGATGTAAAGTTTCTAGCCGTTTTGGGTCGCCATTGTTAAGTTTAGTGAGTTTATTGATAGCCACCAAGTGGTCAAATAACAAGTTGGCAAACGCCAGTTGCGAGTTGGCTAGAATACCTTCCTGCAAAACTTGCTGTAACAAATTTTGTGCTTTGACGGTATCGGCTAAACTGCTACTGGGCAAACCATAGATCATCACCAACATCATGCGATGCAAAAGATCATTCGGATTAAGCGCTAGCGCACGATTGGTTTCAATCAGCGCCTGTTTCTGCAAATCTGCCGACGAGTTGGAAAAAGTCTCCGCAAAAGTTAGAAACTCAGTTGCATCCCCATTTTTAGTGGGATTTACCCTCACTGGGGAGTTCATGTTGTCGATCCCATTACTCGGTGTCGCTGGGCTAACACAGGCTGTTGCCAAGCAGGTCAACAGTAAGATTAGATATATTTTTGTCATGTTAAGTAGTCAAATTAGAAATCGGAACAATTAAGATAAAGTGTGCGCCTACTTCGCTTGGGCCAAGCTTAAGCACTCCATTAAGTGAGTTGGCAGCCTCTTTGGCAATAAATAAGCCCAACCCGCTACCAGACACCAAACCCGAATGGGGTTGATTGCCACGATAAAATGGTTCAAACAGCACATATTTATTATTTTCTGCAATACCAGGTCCGGTATCTGTTACTGCTATCGTCAAGGTAGATTTTGTTTGATTAGCTGTCAGGGTAATCTTGCCGTGTTTTGGGGTAAACTTAACGGCATTCGAAATTAAATTATCCAAAATGTTGCGTAGTTTTTCCGTGTTTTTTTGTACGAATATATTGTCTGCATAAACTTCTACCGATATTTTTTTATTAGCGATGCTTAATTCGTACGCTTGCAAAATATCTTCCAGTAGACTTTTAAGAGGCTGTGAACCCACATTAAGTTTCGAATCATTTTTTGAATCATCCAAGCGTATGCTGGCAAATTGAATCTCGGTATATTTAAGCAGGTTCTCCACCATTTTTTGTAGACGCAGGCTGTTATCGCGCAAGATGCGGATGACATCGGTCTGTTGTTCACTGAGCTTGCCAGTAACCCCATCGTTTAATAGTTCGCTGGCCTCTCTAATGGCAGTAAGTGGCGTTTTAAGCTCATGCGAAGCTTGCTGCAAAAAGTGTTGTTTTTGCTGGTGTAGATCTTTGAGCGCAATCCGCAGCCAATCCAGCCTTGCACCGAGTTTACGCAAATCGCCAGGACCGTTAATTTTAATAGCCAGTTCATAATTACCTGAACCCAATTGGTTAATTGCAGCGTCCATACGGCGAATCGGCCTCGCAATCATCCAAGTAATCAGGCCAGCAATAATAATGGCCAGCGGGATGAGGGTAAGCGTTTGCCAAAACAACAGGCGTTGTGTTCGAGCGACTTTGGCGGTAAATAAAGCAGATTCTTTGTCAATTAACTGATGGTTCTCTTTAATTATTTTATTTGCTTGGGCGCTTAAATCGATAAATGCATCTGTAATCGTCTGGTCGTAATCAAATGTATCGCTGACTTGGCTGACGCTAGAAAATAAACGGTTTTCTTGCACAGAAAACTGCTCAAGCATAGGTGATAATGGTTTAATCATCGGCATTTTCCGCAACCCATTCACAGCGTTACTAAAGCGGCGGTGCGCATTGATATAGTTGGTCAGCAGCAATTTGTCTTTTAATACAAAATACTGGCGGGCGCTGCGCTCCATCACTGCCAGTTCTTCCAGCAAAATGCGGCTGGCGCGTGTGGTTTCCACGGCTTGTGACATATTAAATAAGCTTTGCTTGGTTAGGCGGTCAAAATAGATATTGGCATTTACAAACGCCACCAGCAGTGGCAGCATGACCAAGGCAAAGCCTATCAGCAGCAACTTTAAAAACGATTTTGGATAGCTAATTTGCAAGTGAATTCTGATTTTAATCTAGAAATAAAAGACTAGTATAATACGCCCATGAAACCACTTTCGCTCATTGTTGCGCATGCAAAAAACAACGTGATTGGCATCAATAACACACTGCCATGGCACTTACCTGAAGATTTAAAGCGCTTTCGCGCGCTTACCACTGGCCATCATATTATTATGGGTCGTAAAACCTATGAGTCGCTAGGGCGTTTACTGCCAGGTCGTACTACGGTAATCGTGACCAGAAATAAACATTATCAAGTAGAAGGTGCACTTATTGCACATAGCTTGCAAGCTGCTGTGCTATTGGCTGCCGAGGATACAGAGCCATTTTTGATCGGTGGCGCAGAGTTGTATAAAGACGGGTTGAAACATGCCACCAAACTTTATGTGACTGAAGTGCAAGCCGAGTATTCAGGCGACGCTTTTTTTGAAACGATTGATTCAAGTGTGTGGCAATTAAGTGAAAAAAAAGACCATTTGTCTACAAATGGTCTGCAATACAGTGATTTAGTCTATATTAGAAAGTAAATTGATGCTCTGCAAAGCCAATGGATATTGGCCTACAGGGTATCTATTATTTCTAGTGGTTTTTTAAGAGCGTTTACTTCTCAACACAATCTACGAAATATACCGCCTTACCGTCCACAATCTCTTTCACTAGGCCATGATTGTCTGCTTCAAACCCAGGAAATTTCTCGTTAAACTCGCGTGCAAATTTCAAATAATTCACAATCGTTTTATTAAATTGCTCACCTGGAATCAAGAGTGGAATGCCTGGTGGGTAGGGCGTTAACAATACCGCCGTCACACGGCCTTCCAATTCATCGATAGGCACCCGGTCAATCTTGCGGTGCGCCATTTTAGCAAAGGCGTCAGTCGGTTTCATGGCAGGGATCATGTCTGACAAATACATCTCAGTAGTGAGTCGTGCCACATCATTGGCACTATACACCGCATGAATTTGTTCACATAAATCACGTAAGCCAGTTTTCTCGTAACGCGGTTGCTTTTGGCAGAATTCAGGTAACACCTTCCATAGCGGTTGGTTCTTGTCGTAATCATCCTTAAATTGCTGTAAAGCCGCTACCAGCGTGTTCCAGCGGCCTTTGGTAATGCCGATGGTAAACATGATAAAGAATGAATATAAGCCTGTTTTTTCTACAATCACGCCATGCTCGGCTAAGTATTTGGTGACAATCGCTGCTGGGATGCCAAACTTATCTGAGAAATCACCCTTAATATCTAAGCCTGGAGTGATAACGGTGGCCTTGATCGGGTCAAGCATGTTAAAGCCTTCAGCCAAGTTGCCAAAATCGTGCCAGGCCTCACCCGCTTTTAGCATCCACGCGTCGCGCTCTTCTAGGCCTTCTTCACTTAAATCGTCAGGCCCCCATACTTTAAACCACCAGTCCGCACCCCATTCCTCATCTACTTTGCGCATGGCGCGGCGGAAATCCAGTGCTTCCATCAAACTTTCTTCTACCAATGCCGTGCCACCAGGCGCTTCCATCATGGCCGCGGCTACATCAATGCTGGCGACAATTGAATACTGTGGGCTGGTTGAGGTGTGCATTAGATAGGATTCGTTAAACATATCCCGGTCTAGCTTATTATTCTCGGCATCCTGCACTAAAATTTGGCTGGCCTGGCTTAGGCCTGCCAGTAATTTATGGGTAGATTGCGTTGAAAATACCATGCTTTCCTTGCAGCGTGGACGGCCTTCGCCAATGGCATGATAATCCCCATAGAAATCGTGGAAGGTGGCGTGTGGTAGCCATGCTTCGTCAAAATGCAGCGTATCGATTTTGCCGTCCAACATGTCTTTAATTTCTTCCACGTTGTACAGCACGCCATCGTAAGTAGACTGCGTAATCGTCAAAACGCGTGGCTTGGCTTTTTTGTCGATAATAAATGGGTTGCG
Source organism: Methylotenera sp. (assembly GCA_036676175.1). Lineage (GTDB taxonomy): Bacteria > Pseudomonadota > Gammaproteobacteria > Burkholderiales > Methylophilaceae > Methylotenera_A. The sequence goes on from JAKFDL010000086.1 coordinate 10,048, forward strand.
ATCGATTTTCTTTTGAATGTTTTTCCACTCAAATTCGCTTTTTGGAATCGGCCCAATAATGCCAAAATGATTGCGGGTAGGCATCAAGAAGACGGGCACTGCGCCGGTCATGATAATGGCGTGCAAAATCGATTTATGGCAGTTGCGATCTACCACCACCACGTCACCTGGGGCAACCGTGCTGTTCCACACCATTTTATTACTGGTCGAGGTGCCGTTGGTCACAAAATACAAGTGATCACAGTTATAGATGCGTGCTGCATTGCGCTCTGATGCCGCAACAGGGCCAGTGTGGTCTAGCAGCTGGCCTAGTTCATCCACTGCGTTACAGACATCGGCCCGCAGCATGTTTTCGCCAAAAAATTGGTGAAACATTTGACCGACTGGCGATTTTAAAAACGCTACACCGCCAGAGTGGCCTGGGCAATGCCAGGAATAGGAGCCATCAGCAGCGTACTCAGTCAGGGCTTTGAAAAATGGCGGTGGTAGGCTATCCAGATAGGTGCGGGCCTCACGTAAAATGTAGCGCGCCACAAACTCTGGCGTATCTTCATACATATGAATAAAGCCATTCAGTTCGCGCAGAATCTCATTTGGTATGTGCCTTGAAGTACGTGTTTCACCATGCAAAAAGATAGGAATCTCTTCATTGCGGTAGCGAATTTCATCCACAAACTTGCGCAAATTTTCTAGCGCTTCTTGATTGCCCTCTATAAATTCATTGTCATCAATCGATAGAATAAAAGCTGAAGCACGGCTTTGTTGTTGTGCGAAGGAGGTAAGGTCGCCATAACTGGTGACGCCTAGCACCTCAAAGCCTTCTTCTTCAATAGCCTTGGCCAGCATACGAATACCTAAGCCAGAAGAGTTTTCAGAGCGGAAGTCTTCGTCAATGATGACGACTGGAAATCTAAATTTCATCCAATTTCCTTAATTAAATCTTAGGTAGAGTAACGCCAACTTGGCCCTGATATTTGCCACCACGGTCTTTATAACTGGTTTCGCATACGTCATCCGCATCAGCTTCAAAAAATAGCACTTGCGCACAACCTTCATTTGCATATATTTTGGCAGGCAAAGGTGTTGTGTTGCTGAACTCTAGCGTCACATAGCCCTCCCACTCTGGTTCAAATGGCGTAACGTTCACAATAATGCCGCAACGTGCGTAAGTCGATTTTCCTAAACAAATAGTCAGGACATTACGTGGGATGCGGAAATATTCAACGGTGCGGGCAAGCGCGAACGAGTTAGGCGGAATGATGCAATAATCGGCATTCACTTCCACAAACGAATTCGGGTCGAAATTTTTTGGGTCGACAATGGTGCTATTTAGGTTGGTAAATAGCTTAAATTCTTTACTGCAGCGTATATCGTAGCCATAGCTAGAAGTGCCGTATGAAACCATACGCTGGCCTTCAGCATTTTGCTTGACTTGATTGGGCTCAAACGGCTCAATCATGCCATGTTGCTCAGCCATTTGGCGTATCCATTTATCAGATTTTATACTCATGTTTTTACTTTAAGCTTTCTATTCTTTATGCAAAAAATAATGCACTTTTCTAATGCGAACCTAGATTAGATTGCGCATTATAAAGTGCATTATAAAATTGTGTGATAAAAGTTTATGCTAAAAATTAATGTGTATTTTAGTTGGGTTTGTCGCCGCCCAATTCAATGCTGTAACGCCAAAATTGGTCTTCACCTTCAAAAATTACTTTTGAGGCTTCCGGGTCACGCGAACCAGCTGGGTATTGATGTACAGGAGTTTTGTCAGCTGCCCATGCTTTTACTACTGGGTCAACCAGACGCCATTGCGCTTCAGCCTCATTAATATGCAGGTAGTTGGAGTTATCGCCTTGCATTAAGTTGAGCAATAAAGCCTCATAAGCATCCACTGTATCATCCTCAGGTAAGCGGTTAGCCGCATCTAATTGGATGGTGCGGGTGTTGATATCCAAGCCCGGAATTTTTGATTGAATTTCTAGCTTGATGCACTCACGCGGTTGAATGCCAATAATGAGCCAGTTTTGATCCTGGCCGCCATTAATTTGTAAGGGCGCTTTTTTAAAGCGGATAGAAATACGGGTATCTGCTTCATGCAAGCGTTTGGCGGTGCGGATATAAAACGGTACACCTTGCCAGCGCGGGTTATCAATAAATAGTTTCAGTGCAGCATAAGTCTCAACCACACTAGACTTATCACCTAGCTCTTCCAGATAACCAGGTACTTTTTCACCATTCACTTCACCTGCTGAGTATTGCGCACGGAAAGCATGTTTGTTTAATTCCTTAACCGGAATCGGGCGAATTTGCTCTAGCACTTTAATTTTTGCATCGCGCACGCCATCGGGTGTCAAATCCTTTGGCATCTCCATCGCAGTTAACGCTAGCGTTTGCAAAATATGACTTTGAATCATATCGCGTAACGCACCGGTACTATCATAAAACTGCGTACGCTCTCCCACACCCAGCATTTCAGTGTTGGTAATTTGTACGTGGTCAATATATTGATTGTTCCAGATTGGTTCCAATACTGTATTGGTAAAGCGCTGCAAAAGAATGTTTTGCAAGGCGGATTTGCCTAAATAGTGGTCTATACGGTAAATTTGGCTTTCTTTGAGATTTTTGGTCAGCGCGGATTGTAGTTCTTTCGCAGATGACAAATCAGTACCAAATGGTTTTTCAACCACCACACGACGCCAGAATTTGTCTTCTTGCGTTAAACCCACTTTTGCTAAAGACTCCACCACTGGGGCAAAATCTGTGGGACGTACCGATAAAAAGTAGGCCAAATTTTGAGGAAATATCTTAGTGTCGCTTAATGTATTTTTTAGCTTAGCAAATGCGTCCGGGTCAGTTGGCGGATTAGCATGGTAATAATTACGTGCGATAAAACGCTCAAAAGCCGCGGCATCATAGCCTTTTTTAAATTTGGCATCCAGCATACTCTTAATATCAGCACGCCATGCTTCTAAGGTTACCTCTTGGCGACCTACTGCCAAAATTTTCAATTCGGGAGGCAAACGGCCAATGGTATCCAGCCTAAATAGACCGGGGTATAACTTAACGCGCGCCAAGTTACCGCTGGCACCAAATAGCACTAGGGTGCAAGGATCTATAGTGTTAGTCATTAATCAAACCTTATCGTTAATTACCTTGGTGTTAGATGCTTTGGTGTTGAATGCCAAGGCATTAAATACCAAAGTGTTTAGTTCTTTTTGACAGCATGGCCACCAAAAGCGTTACGCATCAAGGATAACAGTTTGTAGCTGTAACCATCTGAATCCTGGCTTCTGAAGCGAGCCTGTAATGCTACTGTCAATACTGGCGCCGCGACACCTTGTTCAACCGCTTCAACCACAGTCCAGCGCCCTTCACCAGAGTCAGCAACATACGGAGCGATACCTTCCAGAGTTTGATCACCTTTCAAGGCCTCAGCTGTCAGGTCGAGCAACCAGCTCCGCACAACTGAGCCATGACGCCATAATTCAGTAATTTGCGCTAAGTCTAAATCGAATTCTTCTTTGCCTTTTAACAAGTCCAGACCTTCGGCTAATGCTTGCATCATGCCATATTCAATACCATTATGTAGCATTTTGGTAAAGTGGCCAGAGCCAACCGGGCCTACGTGTGCCCAACCACGGTCTGCGTGTGTCAATGCTTGGGCATAAGGTGCCAATACATCTGCATATTGTTTCTCGCCGCCGTACATTAGGCAGTAGCCATTATCCAGACCCCAAACGCCACCGGAAGTACCGCAGTCAATAAAGCCAATACCGTGTTCCGCCAGCAGAGCGCCACGACGTTGACTGTGTTTGTAATTGGAGTTGCCGCCATCGACGATGATATCGCCTTTAGTTAATAAAGGAATTAAATCTTGAATTTGTTTCTCGGTGATTTCACCGGCCGGCAGCATCATCCATACGATTTTTTGGCCATCTAGTTTACTGATTCCATCAGCTACTGAGCTAGCGCCAATCATGCCTTCTTTTTCGACTAAATTATTGACAAATTCTGTGTTGAAATCGAATCCAACCACTTCAATTTTGTGACGTAATAAACGAGCCGCCATATTGCCGCCCATTTTTCCTAAACCTAACATCGCTAATTTCATTGTTTACCTTTGTAGAGGGTGATGAACCATCAGGCTTTTGGCCTAGATTAAGTTCGATATGTATAAAAAGTACTAAAAAAGTTAATGCTGAAAATAAATCTTCAAATGACGCGCCTCAACTATTACGTAAGTCGCAATCCCACTTTTTTATCAGCAATTACTCTCTTTTTGAGTAACCCGATATAATAATGCATGGGCGTGTAAACGTAAAATAGTTATGCTAAAAAAAGCACAAAATGCATGACAAATTTAGCAAAATAGGTTCAAATACGCGCAAAATTACCCCACTCATTTTTCTCACTTTGTTAAAGATTATGCATTCAAAAAATATACGCTGGAATTCGTTTGATAGTATTGAATCGTTGCAGCACACGGTGTGCGATGTTATTTTGCAGCATGCCAAGGCGGCTATTGCCGAAAAAGACGCATTTTCAATCGTGCTGTCCGGTGGCAGCACACCGCGTGCAATTTATGCTTTATTGCGCGACATGCCTGCCAATTGGTCAAAATGGCACATCTACATTAATGATGACCGTTGCTTGCCAGTAGATCATGCAGAGCGTAATAGCTTGATGGTAGACCAAGTCTGGCTAAGTCACGTTGCTGTTCCAAAAAGCCAAATTCACAACATCCCATCAGAGTTAGGCCCAATTGAAGGCGCAAAAGCCTATGCAAAAACTCTGGCCAATGTGCCTACGTTTGATTTAGTGCTGTTTGGTCTGGGTGAAGATGGCCATACTGCAAG
>JAKFDL010000087.1:0-26452 GCA_036676175.1 Methylotenera sp.
TATAGTTTTTACCGTTTTTTTCGAGTTCAATTTCTATGGAGTCACGTGTAGTGCCTGGCTCATCAAATGCAATCACCCGCTCCTCACCTAGTAAGGCATTAACCAGGGTTGATTTACCTACATTCGGGCGACCCACAATGGCTATTCTTGGCACTTTATTATTGGGCATTTTTTCGTCTGGGTCAGGCTCAGGGAAATCCTCTAGCGCCAATTCAATCAAATCTTTAACGCCTTCACCATGCGCAGAGGAAATAGACAATGGCTGGCCTAAACCTAACTCATGGAAATCTGCCGCTACCACTGCACGATTCATCCCTTCAGTCTTATTCACTGCTAACAATACCGGGCGCTGGGCACGGCGTAGTTTATCGGCAATAATAAATTCCTGCGGTGTCATGCCAGCGCGACCATCGACAATAAAAATCACCACATCGGCTTCATCAATCGCCAGCAAAGTTTGCTTGGCCATTTCTTTTAAAATGCCTGACTCTGCAGTGGGTTCAAAGCCACCGGTATCAATTACTAAATAGGGTTTGCTGCTGCCAATACCGCGACCATAATGGCGGTCACGTGTGAGGCCAGGTAAGTCCGCTACTAGCGCGTCACGGCTTTTGGTCAGGCGATTAAAAAGGGTAGATTTGCCAACGTTGGGACGGCCAACGAGTACGATGGTGGGTAACATAATGATTTACTGAGGCACTTGTTTATTACTGCTCTGGGCTAGGCAACCTAATGCCTGGGCCGCTGTTGTCTTGGTTGTTGCTGTCTGGAAGCAAGATTGACTCATTGTTCTGAAACAAAATGCTGCGTTCTGAACTGGGCTCTGCCAACGATTCTGGTGCTTGCAGATCAGATGGTGCTGTTTCTGACTCAGGAATCGCGGGCTCCGGTGCTGCTTCAGCATTGGGTTTTGAAGCCGGAACTGGCTTTGTGGTTGATTTAACATTGTTTTCGTCAATGCTAATCGCATACAAACCACCATCGCGTGTTTCTGCAATCAATTGATTTGATTTAGTGCCCGCAATCAATGACATCACGGGGTTACTATCTAGCTTGATACGTGCGGCAAATTTGCCTTCTTCGCGAGTTAAAAAGTGTAAGTAACCCTCTAAGTCACCTACCGCAATTACATTGCCCATTGGCAACGGCGCGGTTAGACGTCGATTTGCCAATGCACCTTGTCGCCAAAAGGTTTTGCCAGAAGTGTAATCCAGCGAATAAACAGCGCCTAATGTGTGCGTAACAAAAATTTTGCCATCTTCCGCATTTAAACCACTGTAACTTGAAATATCACGGTTCCACAACACGCGACCAGATGCACGATCTACTGCTGCAATTTTACCTTGATAAGCAACCGCATATACCAAGGCACCGTCAACCACTGGTAGGCTCGTAATGTCGGCAATACGCTCAATTTCAGTCACACCCCTGGGTTGCGCAACAGTAGCTTCCCATATTAACTTGCCGTTATCGGCACGGATAGCTACCATTTTACCACCTGCAAAACCCGCGTATATGGCACCACTATCGACTACCACGCCGACACTACTGCGCAATGTCAGCGCTGGATTAATCCGTTCGTATACCCATTTTCGATTACCATCGCTGGCATCCAACCCATAGATACGGTTATCTCCAGAACGCGCAATGACGATACCGTCAAAATAACGTGGGACACTTAAAATCTCGCTTGAAAGTCTAGCTTTCCACACCAGTTTGCCAGATACGTCATAAGCAAATACGTTACCCTTGCTACTACCAACCAGGACAATTCCAGCACCAACACCCACCCCGCCACTAATTGGCTCACCTACATTCACTTGCCATATCTGGCGACCACTCACTGGGTCTAGCTTGGTAATTTCACCCTCTGCATTGGCAGCATATACCGCAGTGGAATCAAGCGCGGGCGTATAGTCAAATTTTTCGGTTTTGCCTACGTTGCTGGACCAATCCATTTTCACCACATGTGTTGGCTGGATATCTTCTAATGCCGCTGGCGGGTTAGGTGGTTCACGGCCAAATACCCTATCGGCAAAATCCTGGCGCAACTCAGTCAAGGTACTGCAAGCAGTGATGCCTAGCAAACTTAAAAGTAAAAATAATCGGAGGTTTGTGCGTCTCATATCGGTAGCAATTAGCCTAAGGCGTAAATTCAAGCCCCTAAAGATTCAAGTTTTTGCTGTGTGTACTGATGCAATTTACCCTGCATATCCAAATGATTCAGCGCATTCTCAAACGCTTTTTTAGCTTCTGCTTGTTTGCCTTGCGCTAAATACAGGTCGCCTTGCAAGCTTGCTTTTAAACCTTCATAACCCTTGTCATCAATAGCCGCCAGCACTTTGTGGGCTTCATCATAACTTTTCTCTTCAAACAAGATATTAGCCAACTGTAAGCCGGCAATGGCTTTCACAGCACTTTCTTTGGCATTTTTAATTGCCCATTCCAACTGTGATTTAGCACTTTTGTCATCATTGGCAGCGAAATTGGCTTTTGCTGCAAACACCGCAGCACGGCCTGCATAGGGTGTACCTGAGTAACTGTTCATCAATTTGGCGGACTGCGTTTTAATTTCAGCAGTCTTGCTGATGTCGGTTACAACTAAGGCTTGGTAAAGCTCAGAAGCCTCAACTGCCTTTTTGTTTTGGTAGTAGCCGTATGCCTGCCAAGAGGCGTAAGCGATTAAGGCGGCTAATACTAGATTAATCGCCATTTTCCCATTTTTGTTCCACCAAGCTTTAAATTCGTCTAACTGCTCTTGCTCTTCTAAATCGTATGCCATATTTTTAAATCCACCATATTTTTAATATCTAAAAGCTAATCCAAAATCTTAAAATACTTGTCTTGCTAAATGATCTATTAAGCCGCCTTGCGGCCAGGGATCGCACTTAATAGTTGTTGTGTGTAGGCTTGCTGGGGAGTGTTATAAATTGCATCTACTTTGCCCTGCTCTACAATCTTTCCTTTATTCATTACTACAATTTCGTCAGCCATATGACGCACTACACGTAAATCATGGCTGATAAAGACATAGCTCAAACGCATTTCTGCTTGCAACTCTTTTAGTAGCAGTAAAATCTGTGCCTGTACAGAAACATCCAAAGCCGATACGGGCTCATCGCACACCACGACTTTTGGATTCAACACCAAAGCACGTGCAATGCCAATGCGCTGGCGTTGCCCACCCGAAAACTGGTGTGGGTACTTAAGCGCATCGTCTGCACTCAATCCTACCCGCAACAACATTTGCAGCATTCTTTGTTTTTGCTCAGAGGCAGTGCCTAAGCCATGGATCAGCAAGCCTTCTGCTACAATTTCGCCCACTTTCATACGTGGATTCAATGATGCAAAAGGATCTTGAAATACCATTTGCAAGTGTTTACGCACGTCGCGCAGTGCCTGGCCTTGTAATTTAGCTAGATCCTGCCCTTCAAAAATTACTTCACCACTATCAAACGGGTGCAATTGTAACAGACAACGCGCTAATGTGGATTTACCGCTGCCAGATTCACCTACAACTGCCAGCGTTGAGCCTGCTTTCAAGGAAATACTCACATCGTCGAGCGCCCTCACCTGGCTACTGCCAAAACCAAATCGGCCACTGCGCTGGCTATAGGTTTTGACTAAATGATTGGCTTGTAAAATGATGTTTTGTGAATCTTGTTGGCTCATGCGGCTGCCTTATCTTCTTTTAACCACGCATAATCAATTGGCTTAAGTTCTTTTTTACCTTCCGCATCAGGCACACAGGCTAACAGTGCTTTTGTGTAAGGGTGTTTTGGCTTGGTTAGCACGTCTTTTTTGCTGCCTGTTTCAACAATTTCACCCCGAAACATCACAATCACATCATCGGCAATATCAGCCACCACACCAAAATCGTGGGTAATAAATAACATAGCCATATTCATGCGTGTTTTCAATGTATCAAGCAACTGTAAAATTTGTGCTTGCACGGTTACATCCAAAGCAGTGGTCGGCTCATCGGCAATTAATAGTGCAGGCTCGCAAGCGATACTCATGGCGATCATTACACGTTGGCGCTGCCCCCCCGAAAGTTCATCAGGATAACTAATGGCGCGCTCTGGCGGAATGCCGACCTGTGTGAGCAAAGCTGCAATTTTATCTTTTAAGGCTTGGCCTTTTAAGCCCAAATGCGCGGTTAAACTTTCGCCTATCTGGTAACCCACGGTCAGTACAGGGTTAAGTGAAGTCATCGGCTCTTGAAAAATCATGCCGACCTTTGCACCACGAATAGATTGCAGTGACTTTTCAGCCAGCCGAGTAATATCTTGCCCTTGAAACACAATATTACCACTGGCTTGCAGCTGCTTTGATAGCAAACTCATGATGCTCAACGCGGTGAGGCTTTTGCCACTACCCGACTCACCCACGATGCACGTGGTTTTGCCTGCTGATAAGGTCAAGCTGACGTTATTCACCAACAAGCGGCTTGGCTCGTTTTGGGGGGTAATACTGAGGTTAGTAATCTTTAAAATTTCGCTCACGAATTTACCAGTCACTCACTCTATGTTGTAAACAATCGTCACTACAACCCGCGCTGTTTTTTCAATGGTAGATTTATCATAAGTACCGCCGTAACTGTCGTCACTGGCCTCGCCACCTTTAGCCAAGATGTAGAATGCACCTTGGTTGGCAGATTTCATCACGCCTACTTTTACACCGTCTTGCTTAACAAATTCTGTGGCACGGCTCCGTGCATTTTGCGTGGCATCGGCAATCAACGACATTTTGACTTGTTCCAAGCCACTCACTAAATATTGAGGTGGCTGCGCAGTAATCGGGTGATTATCAGCACGCAGTTGTAAAACGGCTTGATTCGCTTGCGTGATTTTATCTAAATCTTTACTGCTGATGACCACTGACTGGTAAGCATCGAAGCCTTTACGTACTTGGCGGGGCGTATCTTTGATAAAGATTTCTTCATAGTGATCAGCAATCCCTTCCACACTCCAATCCCAAGTTTCTTCGGGTAAGCCTTGTTTAATCAAAAAAGCCTCAAGCACTTTGCGCTCTGCGGCTAATTTTTCTAATGCGCCGCGTTGTTCAGCGTCGGTCACGCCAATATTCAGCATCCAGGTGGCGCTATCAGCCGAAATAGGTTTTTCGGCTAAGCCTTTTACAGTAATACTTTGCTGCCCTGATACAGCACGCTTGGCTTGCACCCCTAAAATAAAGGCAGCACTGGCCATGCCAATAGCCAACAATAAACCCAGCACGATAATTGCATTAGAAAATTGGCTAGAATTTAATTGTTTGGTTTCGTTCATGCTTTACTCCCCAATAAAACTGCGCACTTCGTTTAGTTTACAGCGTTTTTGCTCACCCACCTGTAATAAAGGTTTTAGGGAGATCTCACCCACTGCCGCTTCGTCGTCACCCAAAATCGCCGCATAGCGCGCACCACTTCTATCGGCTTTTTTCATTTGCGATTTAAAACTTCCGCCACCCGCGTGTAATATGACATTAAGACCTGCTTCACGCAACGTTTCTGCAGCTGAAAACGCTTGCTGTTCTGCCTGCTCACCCACATTGACCAGATAAATATCCGGTGCATTATTCGCCGTTACACCATATTCCTGCATGAGCAAAAACACGCGCTCTAAGCCAATAGCAAATCCACAGGCAGGTGTTGCATTGCCGCCCATGCGTTCCACCAACGTATCATATCTGCCACCACCGGCAATGGTGCCTTGCGCCCCAAGCTTGGTGGTTACCCATTCAAATACGGTACGGTTGTAATAATCTAGCCCGCGCACCAAACGATGATTGATACTGTAGGCAATGCCCGCTTGCTGCAACAACTGACATAGTTTTTCAAAATGGGTTCGACTGGATTCACCTAACCCATCCATCAATTTGGGTGCGGCCTCACACATGGCTTGCATGCGTGGATTTTTGCTATCTAAAATACGCAACGGATTCGTATGCAAACGACGCTTAGCGTCTTCGTCCAATACATCAGTGTGTTTTTCAAAATAGGCAATCAAGGTATTTCGATAGGCTGCGCGCTCATCTGCATCGCCGATGCTATTGATCTGCAGTGCTACCTCTTTAATGCCAAGCGCCTGCCACAGCCGCGCTAACAGTACGATTTGCTCCGCATCGACCTCTGGCGATTCGAAGCCAAATGCTTCTACGCCAATTTGATGAAATTGTCTTTGCCGGCCTTTTTGCACATTCTCATGGCGAAACATTGCCCCGCTATACCACAGCCGCACCGGGCCATTGTAGGTCAGGTTATTTTCTATCACTGCCCGCACGCAACCCGCCGTGCCTTCCGGGCGCAAGGTGAGTTTGTCGCCATTGAGCGCATCTGTCCACGCGTACATTTCTTTCTCAACAATATCGGTATGCTCGCCCACACTGCGCACAAATAAATCAGTCGCTTCCACAATCGGCATGCGGATATTATCGTAGCCATACTGGCTAAGGATGGCTCTGGCGATGTCCTCCAGCTTAAACCACAATGGCGTATGCTCAGGCAAAATATCGTAGAAGCCCTTAATACTTTGAATCTTTTGTTGCGGTTTTTGTTGCGCTTTTTGTATTAGGTCTTCAGCCATTTTGAGGTATTTGTTAATTAATTAATATGTTTAGCAAATGAGCAAAAAAATATGCCCTGCGAGGCAATATCCATGCGGCCGGCAGAGCACAGCTCGAAGGGATTGTGTTTTAGCTTAAGCGCTAGCTTACGTTCAGGCATTATTCACGGCACGAATCGGAATCACTTTTTGTGCTTCATATGTGGTGCGCAACTTACCACCTTCTGCATAGTTTTTTTGCACATATTCTTCCACAATCGCTTGAAATTCTTGTGCAATATAGTCGCCTTTTAACGTCACGGTTTTTACGCCATCGACAAATACTGGCGCGACAGGTGTCTCACCAGTGCCCGGCAAGCTAATGCCAATATTCGCCAGTTTAGATTCACCAGGGCCATTCACCACGCAGCCCATCACCGCCACGCTCATATCCTCCACGCCTGGATAGGCTTTACGCCAAACCGGCATTTGCGTGCGCAAATAGCTTTGAATCTGCATGGCAAGCTCTTGAAAATAGGTCGAAGTCGTGCGCCCGCAACCTGGACAGGCTGTCACTAAAGGGGTAAATGAGCGGATACCCATCGTTTGCAGAATCTCTTGTGCCACTACTACTTCTTTGGTGCGGCTTTCGTTAGGCTCAGGCGTGAGGCTGACACGTATGGTGTCGCCAATGCCTTCTTGAAGTAATAACGACAGCGCAGCGGTTGAGGCGACGATGCCTTTGCTGCCCATGCCCGCCTCGGTGAGCCCTAAATGCAGGGGATAATCGCAACGTTTGGCCAGCTCACGATACACTTTCACTAAATCCTGCACGTTACTCACCTTGCAGGAAATAATAATCTGGTTCGGCTGCAAGCCAATATCCACGGCTTGCTGAGCACTTTCCAATGCAGATTGAATCAGTGCTTCACGCATCAATTCATCGGCAGATAATGGATTGGCAAGCTTGCCATTATCATCCATCATTTGTGCCATTTTGGCCTGATCTAGGCTACCCCAGTTCACCCCGATGCGCACACTTTTTTGGTATTGGATGGCCGCTTCAATCATTGAGGCGAATTGCTCGTCCCGCTTGCTGCCTTTGCCCACATTGCCCGGATTAATGCGATATTTTGCCAGTGCCTTGGCACAATCCGGGTAAGCCGCTAGCAGCTTATGGCCGTTGTAATGAAAATCGCCTACCAATGGCACATTGCAGCCCAAGTCATCTAAGCCTTTGCGGATAGCGCCAACTTGCGCCGCCGCTTCAGGTGAGTTGACGGTTATGCGCACCACTTCGCTACCTGCCTGCCATAACTCATATACCTGCTGAATCGTTGAATCTGCATCAGCAGTATCTGTATTGGTCATGCTTTGCACCACAACCGAAGCCACTGCCGTGCCTTTTAAACCACCACCAACAGGCACATGGCCTATCATTACCTGTAAAGAATTACGTCGCATCGTCAATAATTACTCGAGCTTGATATGCGCTATATTATTGCGCGAATATGGGGCTAGATTAATGGCTTTGCCATTCATATTTAAACTAGTAGCGCCTGCATTGCCTACTGTCACGTTGACCGGAGGTGTTACCTCGATACTTTCACGACTGCCTGCAAATATCGTTTTGTTATAAATTTCACGTCCACTGGTATCAATCACATTAATCCATGTCTCTTGTGATGCATTAAACTCTAACTTCGATGTACTGACTGGCGTAGGCGGGGGAACAGGCTCTGCAGGCAAGGGAACAACTGGTGTAGCCACTGGGACAGGATTGGGAACTACGGCTGCAGGATTGGCAGCACCTGCTGGCGCAGTGGCAGCTGGGGGCGGTATTGCCGAATCTGCGGCTGGCGGTAAAGTTAACTCGATAGAAGGTTGTGATAGCGATGCCGGTTGCGGTGTACGTTCTGCTGCCGGTAAAGCAGGCTCCGGCAAGGCTTCAGTCGTTGAGATTTCCGTACTTGTGCTGGGGTTAGTGGGGCTAGGTTTTTGAATATAGTTTTGATAAAACAGCCAAATACCTAAAGCCAGCAATGCCAATAATCCCGCCCACAGATAACTGCTGACTTTGGGTTTGTCACCACTGGTCACTTGCATATTGGTTGCGGGCTTCACTGTCATTTCATGCCTCGTGTTGCTGGGTACAATGACGATGTAAGCATCCAACAAAGGTTCTGCATTTATTTTAAGCAACTTGGCATAATTACGAATAAAGCCACGCACGATCGTCGGTTCAGGTAGCTTTTCAAACTGATCTGCTTCTATCGCTTCAATTTGTTTTGGGCCTAGCCTTAATTTACTGGCAACATCTTGAACGGATAAACCTTGCGTCTCGCGCGCGAGACGCAACGCTCCGCCGCAGCGTGAACGACGATACGCTGCATCATCTACAACCTGAACGGGGGTTGCAGGCGCGATAGTTTCAACTTGTCTTATAGGTTCTTCTTTAGAAGTTTTAGGTTTGTGGGCCATGAGATCACCTTAAAATTAATGTAGCAACTTATGGAAAATACTACATTTATGCAATGCTGATATACAGCCAATTGATTAGGCTAAGCTGATTAAAACGCATTTACTTACCACTTAGCAGCATGCGCGTTTGCTCAGAATTTGGATATTGCTGACGCAACTGCAGCGCGTAACTGGAAGCACTGTCTTTGTCACCTAAAACGCGCGCTATTCTAACGCCTAACCATAGTGTTTCTGCATTAGGCCTGGCTACTAGCGCATTTTGTAAAGTCCGTTTTGCAGTGATTGAATCACCGCGCTTAAATTGAATCTCAGCCAATTGCGTAGCTGCAGAATGTGTCAGAGGTTCGATTTGCAACGCTTTATTCAGATAAATTTCTGCATTCGTCAAATCATTTTTACGTGCCGAGCAAATGCCCGCATTGGCATAAGCTAGGTTTGGTGTACCGTACAGTGGATTTTTGACCGCTTCCAGAAAATGTTTAATGGACTCATCATAACGTTTCCTGCTGCATAAAAAACCGCCATAGTTATTGTGGGATTCTGAATTTTTGGGTTGCAACTCGATTGATCTTTTATAGTTAGCCTCGGCTTTAGCATCTTCATCCAGCGCCGCATACAACAAACCCAACCCATTGTAAGCCGGCGCGTAACTTGGATCTATTTCTGTAGCTTCGTTAAATTCACTGAGTGCGATTTCATATTTACCTTGCTCTAAATATGCAGCCCCTAAATCCACATGCGCTCTTGCCCGCTCGGTCAACGCAGTGACGTTATAACTATCTTCCTTGTTACCTGACCTACTTTTTTCTGGCGCTACGCACCCACTAAGCAGCATAGTTAAAGCTATTAAAATCCAACTCTGTGCTTTCCAACTTAGTCTGTTCATGCCACTGCCTCTATAGGAATACCTTTTAATGTACGTTTCGTTTTATCCAACACCTTGCCTGCCAGTTGACCGCAAGCTGCGTCAATATCATCGCCCCTTGTTTTTCTGACGGTCACGATATAGCCTGCTTGCATTAAAATATCACGGAACACGCGAATATGGCTAGGTTTAGATGTTTGATAACCGCTGTTAGGAAACGGATTAAACGGGATTAGATTAAGCTTGCACGGCACATTTTTGATCACTTGCAACAATTCATGGGCATGCTCAACCGTATCGTTCACGCCATCCAGCATCACATATTCAAATGTCACAAAGTCACGTGGCGCTTTTTCCAAGTAGCGATTGCAAGCGGCCATTAATTCTTTAATCGGGTATTTTTTATTGATTGGCACTAATACATCGCGTAGTGCGTCGTTAGGTGAGTGTAAGCTCACCGCTAACGCAACTGGGCAATCCTCTTTAAGCTTATCCATGGCAGGCACAATTCCGCTTGTGGAAAGCGTGACACGGCGGCGACTTAAGCCATAGGCGCTATCATCCAGCATAATCTGCATGGCGGTGACGACATTTTCATAGTTTGTCAGTGGCTCACCCATGCCCATCATCACTACGTTGCTGATAATACGGTCATTCGCAGACAGCAAGTCATAACCAGACTCATTGCGCAGCGACTTATTGGCAATCGCCAGCTGACCGATAATTTCCGACACACTTAGATTGCGGTTAAAGCCTTGCGCACCCGTACTGCAAAAGGTACACGCTAGCGCACAACCGACTTGACTAGAGATACACAGCGTACCGCGATCATCCTCTGGAATAAATACTGTTTCGACACTATTTGCTGCGCCACTTTTATCGTCTGTACCTATCAGCCATTTCCGTGTGCCATCATTAGACACTTGCTCTAACTGTACATTAGGCAGTGTAATTTCGGCATCGAGTGCCAATTTGTCACGCAAACTTTTGGCAATATCCGTCATTTGTGTAAAATCATGCACGCCAAAATGATGTATCCAGCGCATCAATTGCTTGGCGCGAAAAGGCTTCTCGCCGATACTGATGAAGTATTCGGCGAGTTGTGATTGATTAAAATTCAATAAATTAATCAACTAGTTAACCTTAAAAATATCAACAACTAGCAGTAAATTAACCAAAGAAATATTTGATTTCAATGGCAGCATTTTCAGCAGAATCTGAGCCATGCACCGCGTTTGCATCAATGCTTTCTGCAAAGTCAGCGCGAATCGTGCCTGCTGCGGCTTCTTTTGGGTTAGTCGCACCCATCAAGTCGCGGTTTTTCAATACAGCGCCTTCACCTTCCAGGGCTTGAATCATTACTGGACCAGAAATCATAAATTTAACTAGATCGTTAAAAAATGGGCGAGCCGCATGCACCGCATAAAAGCCTTCTGCTTCTGCCTTAGTTAATTGTGTCATTTTTGCCGCAACGATTTTTAAACCTGCATTTTCAAAACGGGTGTAAATTTGACCAATCACGTTTTTTGCAACTGCATCTGGTTTGATAATGCTAAGGGTGCGTTCTACTGCCATGAATAACTCCAAAAGATTTGATAAAAATAAATATTAAAATGAACAACTTAGAAAGAGCATTATTTTAACATTTTTGTAGGCTTTGATAAACCAAAAATAATAATCTTCCTTTAATGCAAACTTATAGCATTCTTATGGCACAGCCTCTACTTGGTAGTTCATATCGGTTCATTAATTCCTACAAGATTATCCGAATCTGTCCTATACGCGTCATCGGTTAATTTAACTAATATTCGCAAGACATCAGTTCAAACCAAAGGCTGAGTTCAAATATTTAAATATGGAGAATGACGATGAGTAGCGTAAATTCCAACCCACTTTTTTCAGTAACTACGGGGCTATTAATGGCTGCCGCCGTCTTTGCATTGAGCAGCCCAGCCAGTGCTGACGAAGAGTTTTACGGAACGATTGAAAATCGCCCAACTGAAAATCCAGGCATTTGGGTTGTCAGTGGACAACAAGTAGAAGTGACTGACAGTACTAAAATCGACAATGATCACGGCCCGTTGGTAGTCGGCTCGTGCGTTGAAGTTGAACATAAAAAAGGCGTGGTAAAAGAAATTGAATCAGCCAAGCCCGCCAAATGCGGTAAAAAATAGTAAATCACTTTTCTTTTTAATAAAAAAGGGCTTCGTGCCCTTTTTTATTTTGCGATTCCTGTTCCTCCACTAAATACAGGTCAAAATCAAAAGCATGAATCGCGCGAATTGTGGCAAAATCTAGGCTGATGAAATCTTCCAGCTTAAATGCCACACAATTAATTGCCACCTGCCCTGGCTGCGGTTTACTGTGCGATGACATTGTGCTGGAAATTACCAATAATCAACTGGAAGTCATCAATTCTAACTGTGCAAAAACAGTTGCGTTTTTTGAGCAAAACTTAGCTGAAAACTCACCGCAGATTGCTGGCAAGCCAGTCACTCTGCAAGCAGCTATTCTAAAGGCAACCCAAATTTTAAAGCAGGCCCAAAAACCAATATTCACTGGCTTAGGCACAGATGTGCAAGGTTTTCGTGTCATGTATCATTTATCTCAGAAAATCAATGCTAAGCTTAGCCACATGAACGCCACCAGCATGGCACGCAACCTAAAAGTGTTGCAAAGCACGGGTTGGCAAACTACTACACTTACTGAAGTTAAAAACCGTGCCGATTTGATTGTATGCATAGGTAGCGATTTGTTAAGCCATAACGCACGCTTTTTTGAGCGGTTTGTGGATGTGGATGGCATGTTTGTAACAGCCAAAAATCGGCAAGTGATTGTATTGGGCGAAGCTAGCAATCATGGCACTAATAGTGATGCCCTGCAGGCCGCATGGATATTGCCCTGCAGCACAACTGATTTGCCTTCGATGACTATAGCGCTACGTGCTTTAGTGGCTGGCAAGCGTCTTAAAGCCACAGAAGTTGCAGGAGTAAAAATAAGCGACTTGCAAACACTGGCTGATAAGCTAAAAACGGCCAAATATGCAGTGCTGACATGGGTTGCGAAAGATTTGGATTTTAATCATGCCGAATTGACTATTCAAAATATCACTGAAATAGTGGCGTCGCTCAATAAAACAACGCGTGCGGCTGGTTTACCCCTTGGCGGCAGTAATGGCGACACCAGCGCCAATAACGCACACACTTGGCTGAGCGGTTTGGCTTTAAATGATGAACAGACAGAACATGATGCGATGTTGTGGGTAAATAGCTTCAGTCCAGAACAAATGCCACCAAAAACTGATAAGCCATTAATTATCGCTGGCAATTCTAATATCAAATGCCAATCGGACGTATTTATCCCCATCGCCACGCCTGGCTTAGATTGTAGCGGCACTTTATTCAGGGTGGATTCATCGGTAGTGTTGCCGCTTAAAAAGGTGCGCGAGAGTGACTTGCCAACATTAGCTCAAGTAATCAGCCAAATCGAGGCGCAGCTCAAATGATTACTCACTTAAAAAATGGTAAGTTGTACGACCCTGCACACAATAAAAATGGTGTGGTTGAGGATATTTACATTCGTGATGGACGGATTGTCGCCAAGCCAAGCCATGCTGAAAAAATTAATCAAGCATATGATTTAGCTGGGAAAATTGTGATGGCTGGCGCAATTGATATGCACAGCCATATTGGTGGCGGCAAGGTGAATATTGCACGCATGATGTTGCCAGAGTTCCAAATTAAACAGGCTCAGGAAACAAAAAATTATACTGAACCTGAAGCGCATATCTGCACGCCCAATTGCAGTCATAACGCTACGCCGAATACGAGTGAAACCGGTTTTAGATACATCGAGATGGGTTACACCGCCGCATTTGAACCTGCCATTTTGCCGATTAACGCGCGCCAAGCCCATCTAGAAATGGCCGATACTCCGATGATCGACAAGGGTGGCTACGCCATGCTGGGCAATGATGATTACTTTTTACGGCTATTAAGCCAAAAAGCGGACCAAAAAGTAATCAATAACTACGTCGCTTGGACGCTACATGCTACGCAAGCCATCGGCATTAAAGTGGTGAATCCGGGTGGTATTTCCGCATTCAAATTTAATCAGCGCAGGCTGGATTTAGATGAACATAACGTGCACTACCAAGTAACGCCGCGCGATATCTTAAAAAGTTTAAGCCGTGCAGTGCATGATTTAGGCATCGCTAAGCCGCTGCATGTGCATTGCAACAACTTAGGCGCGGCGGGTAATTTTCAAACAACACTCGACACCATGGGCGCCTCCGATGGCGTGCCGATGCATTTGACACATATCCAATTCCACAGTTACGGCACAGATGGCGATAAAAAGTTTTCATCCGCCGCGGCGCAAATCTCCGAGGCGCTTAATAAAAACAAACACATCACAGCAGATGTGGGACAAATCCTGTTTGGTCAAACCGTAACTGCCTCTGGTGACAGTATGATGCAGCACTTAAACGCCAAACATGCAAACCCCAAAAAATCGGTGATTATGGATATCGAATGTGATGCGGGCTGTGGCGTGGTGCCTTTTAAATATCGTGACCAAAACTATGTCAATGCCCTGCAATGGGCGATTGGCTTAGAGATTTTCTTGTCTGTTGAAGATCCATGGCGCATTTTCTTGACCACTGATCACCCCAACGGCGCGCCGTTTACTAGCTACCCGCACTTGATTCGCTTGCTGATGGATAAAAGCTTTAGAAATGAAGCCTTTCTAAAATTAAACCTAGACGCGCAGGCCATGAGCAATCTCACATCCCTGAATCGCGAATACAGCCTATATGAAATTGCCATTATGACACGCGCAGGTGCAGCCAAATTAATCGGTTTAAATGACCGTGGTCATTTAGGTGTTGGTTCCGCTGCGGATATTACGGTTTATACAGACCAACCAGATCGTGAAGCCATGTTTTCCATACCTGACTATGTGTTTAAAGATGGTGAACTAGTGGTAAAAGATGGCAAAGTGGTTAAAGTGGTATGGGGCAAAACACATACCGCCAAACCAGCATTTGACATCGGTGTAGAGCAAGATTTAAAAAAATATTTCGATAAATATCATACGATTCAATTAGATAACTTCAAAATATCGAATGATGAAATTGCAGAAGATGGTCATGGTAAAGTGATTACACATCAGGGTCGAGCATGATTATCAACGGGATACAAATCGACGACACCTTCGCTGAAGCATTCAATATGCGTGGCACGCGCGTTATCATCACCGCTCAAAATCATAAGTGGGCATATCATGCCGCAAATGCTATGACAGGCTTTGCCACCAGCGTCATAGGCTGTGGTGTAGAAGCGGGCATTGAGCGTGAATTAACTGCTGATGAAACGCCAGATGGCAGATCTGGCATCAGTATCCTAATGTTTGCCATGGGCAGTAAAGTGTTGATGCAGCAACTGGAAACACGCATGGGGCAATGCATCCTCACCTGCCCGACTGCCGCAGCGTTTGCTGGTATTCAATCTGAAGACCAGATTAATTTAGGCAAACATTTACGCTATTTTGGCGATGGTTACCAAACTTCTAAGCTCATCAATGGCGTGCGCTACTGGCGTATTCCCGTGATGGATGGCGAGTTTTTAGTGCAAGAAACCACAGGAATGGTGCGCGCCATCGGTGGTGGTAATTTTTTAATACTCGCCACGAGCCAAACCAGTGCTTTGCATGCCGCTGAAACGGCTATTGAAGCGATGAAGCAAGTTTCTAATGTGATTATGCCGTTTCCTGGCGGCGTGGTACGTAGCGGCTCTAAAGTAGGCAGCAAATACCCCAGCATGTTTGCCTCTACCAACGATGCTTTCTGCCCCACACTCAAAGGCTTGGTTAACACTGAGTTAAGTGATGACATTGAAAGCGTGATGGAAATTGTGATTGATGGGCTGAGCTTTGACGACATTGCAAAGTCCATGAAAGTCGGCATTGAAGCGATTTGTGCTTTGAATAAAAACGGGGCCGAAGAAAGTGGCGTAAAGCGTATTTCAGCAGGTAATTACGGTGGCAAGCTGGGGCCACATCATTTCAAATTGCATGAGATTATGGGTGGGAAATCCGCATGATGCCGCTTACCCTTACTCTTAAAAAAAATCCACCGTTTAAAGTGGATTGCCGCAAGTTAACGCCAGATAAACTAGAAGGTTTAAGCATCAATCAAGTTCTAGAAATTACTTTAAATAATACATTTAAAGTAATTGATTTGTTTCATATTAGTGGTGATAATTTTGAACGGATTGTGTTTAAAAATAGCAACGTCCTGCTTGCCTATATCGGCCACCAAATGTCACATGGCAGCATCAAAATTGAGGGTGATTGTGGTGATTTTTTAGGTGCCAATATGCGGGGTGGCAGCATTATTTGCCATGGCAATGCAGGTGATAGAGTTGGCGACCAAATGCGCCGCGGCATGATTTTGATTGACGACAATGCTGGCGATTACTGCGGCAGTCGCATGCTGGCAGGCACTATAGGCGTGTATGGCAGGGTTGGCAATTACGCTGGTTTTGGCATGAAGCGCGGCACGATTTTACTGACTAAGTTAACTAATCTACACGCTACTCTACAAGATTGTGGCGCACATGATTTACCATTTTTAAAGCTGCTATTTAACGCGATAAAACCACTAAAATCAAAATTCTCTGCGCTAGACAGCACGCGTGTTCGGCGCTATGGTGGTGACATTGCCTGCAACGGCACGGGCGAAATTCTAGTGCTTGAATAATAAACGCTTTTAAATAACAAATAAATAGGAGTTAAACGTGACAAACTTACTCACAAAATTAAAAGGTGACCATGCGGCATTACCTGCAGCGTTTTCAAGTAAAGCCATCTTGCTGGCTTGGGTCGGGGCATTTATTGCTATCGCCGCCGTTGCTTTACTCAGCAACCAGTTCTCCTATTTGTTAATATTAGGCTCATTTGGCGCCAGTTGCGTCGTCTTATTTGCTTATCCTGATGTGCCATTTTCGCAACCTAGAAACGTCATACTTGGTCATTTTTTAAGCTCGCTAACTGGCTTAGTTTTCATCAGCTTCTTCGGCGTGGCTTGGTGGGTGCTGGCGGCGGCGGTTGCTACTGCAATCGCTATTATGATGTTAACACGTACCGTGCACCCACCTGCTGGTTCTAACCCCGTGATTGTTTGGCTGATGGCCGCCTCACACGTCGATTTGAGTTGGCAGTTTTTGCTGTTCCCTACCCTAATTGGCGCGATTGTGATTACGCTAGTTTCGTTAATTTACAACAACCTGACGCGCGAGGGTAATTACCCAAAATACTGGTTTTAATTATGCATGATCAGCATATAAATCGTAGCATGTTAAAATAGCATTTTTGGTAAAGATTTATTGCAACAATGTCACCGTCAACACCCAAATATTTAACCGTAGCCCTGTATAAATTTGTCGCATTACCTAATTATGCTGATCTCCAGCCTACTATTCATGCGGCCTGTGTAGCACACAAAATAAAAGGCACGATTCTATTAGCAACTGAAGGCATTAATGGCACCATTGCCGGTTTGCCAGCCGATATTCACGCTGTACTTGAGTTTTTGCGCACCGATGCGGCATTTGAGGGCAAATTTTCCACGCTGGAACACAAAGAATCTTATGCCGATGAGCACCCGTTTTACCGTATGAAGGTAAAACTGAAAAAAGAGATTGTGACGATGGGCGTGCCTAGCGTAAACCCCAATAACACAGTAGGCACCTATATAAAACCCGAGGATTGGAACGCACTGATTGCCGACCCGGATGTGATGGTACTGGATACCCGTAACGATTATGAGGTACACATAGGCACCTTTAAAGGCGCAGTCAACCCTGAAACCACCACATTTCGCGAGTTTCCCGAATACGTCGCGCACAACCTAGATAAAACCAAACATAAAAAAGTCGCCATGTTTTGCACCGGCGGCATCCGCTGTGAAAAAGCCAGTAGTTATATGCTAGAACAAGGTTTTGAAGAGGTGTACCACTTGCAAGGCGGCATTTTAAAATACCTGGAAACCGTGCCAGAAGAAGAAAGCCTGTGGCAAGGTGAATGCTTTGTATTTGACCAACGCGTCGCAGTGAAGCACGGGCTAGAGGTAGGCGAATTTGACCAATGTTATGCATGTCGCATGCCGCTTTCACCAAAAGAGCTGAAATCACCGTTATACACCGCTGGCATTAGCTGCCCACATTGCTACGACTCACTCACCGAAGAAAAGAAAAAAAGCCTCACAGAGCGCCAAAAACAAGTGATTTTGGCCAAACAACGCGGTGAATCCCACATCGGTGAAAAGCAAAAAAACTAACCTAGCCATATTCAAATTAAACCCATCCATTAAATCA
The DNA here is from genome assembly GCA_036676175.1 of Methylotenera sp. Lineage (GTDB taxonomy): Bacteria > Pseudomonadota > Gammaproteobacteria > Burkholderiales > Methylophilaceae > Methylotenera_A. Next base: position 18,264 of record JAKFDL010000087.1, read on the forward strand.
ATCTGGTATTTTCTAAACTAATCTATGCGCGCAGGGTCGCATAGAGCATGCGCCTAGCCAAACACCTGCTCATTCTTTTAGTTTGCAGTTTAATTATCAGCTGTAGCTTAGTAAAAACCACTTACAACAATGCGCCAGCATTAGTCATTTGGTGGCTGGACAATTACTTTAATTTCACCCCAGAACAAAATTTAGTCCTCAAACCGGCTTTAGAACGCCTGCACCATTGGCATCGGCAACAGCAACTGCCCCACTATGTAACACTACTGCAAGAAGCACAAACCAGCTTAGCAAGTGAAGGATTAACCGCTGACGATGCTTGTAAACAATTGCATACCATCAAGTTAAGCATGTACACGCTGCAAACGGAATCGATTCCGATTATTATTGAAATGGCACCATTGCTCAGCGATGCACAACTGACGCGCTTTCAGAAAAAGCTAGATGAGCGGAGTGAAAAATGGAAAGCGGATTGGTGGCAAGAAACCAGGGAAGAGCAATTAGCAGTTAGGCTTGAAAAGACAGAAGACTTTGCCAAAAAAGTATATGGTGATTTAGACGAAGCACAACTTAACTTATTAAAACAAAACGTTGCACAAGCCAAAATTAATCCAGAGATTCGCTATAAAGAAATACTGCGCCGCAATCAAGATGCCTATCAAATTGTAAGCGAGTTGAAAAATCAATCTTTGAGCCTAAACGAAAAGTCGCAACTGGTAAAAGCGGGCTTCGATCGCATCCGCAACAGCCCCAATCAAGCGTATCAAGCCCATGCTGATGCACTGACTCAGCACACCTGCCAAACCATTGCAGATTTGCATGCTAGCACCAGCGCGCAACAGAAATTACACGCTAAAAACTGGCTAAGCGATTACCTCGTACAGCTGACTGCTTTGCAAGCAAAATAATTTACTCCAAAGCCATAAAACTAAAAGTTGTTTTTGTATGCATATGCGCGACAACGCACAGAACATTTTTTTAAAACTTTTAATAATTACCTTTATCAAACAACTAAGAAAGCCTTTTTCAATTTATTAGGAGCGCGCCATGCAACAGCGAGTTAACGATATATTTAATCACATTGTGAATAAAGGCCTGATCATCAGTAAATTTAGAGGCAATGATCAAGCAATGCGGATGATGATTCAGGCAGGATTGCCAAGATCTGTTATTACTAGAGTCTTATCCACATCGCAAAACACAAGAAGTTCTGACTGGCACTAATTACCTAGAATGTTGGATCAGGAAAATTTCCTAACCTGAATCCTGCCGATTAAGACACTTAAATGCAATCAATGCATGGTGTCGATTGTATATGTGTATACTGACTAAGGTGTTATAACTCTGAGGGGGGATTAATTATGAAATTTTGCCTAAATTGTCAGAAAAGCGTTGAAACCAAATCAGTCTATCACGGCAATATTTGGCTGGAGCTGAGTATCTGGATCATCGCCCTACTCGCCAGCGTTTTTGCACAGTTCTATGTGATCATTTTCTTTGCAGCCGCATATAGCATCTATCGTCAGCTGACCGTCAAAAAAGTGTGTGCAATTTGTGCGCAATCTCACCTAGTCAACGAAGATAATGCGTCAGCCCTAAAAGCTGACAATACAAAAAACTGCCCATTCTGTGCTGAACCGATACAGCAAGAGGCGATAAAATGTAAACATTGCGGCGCGGATTTGCCTGTAATCCCAAACGTTAGTTAATAATTCAATCGTCTCATATTGAGACAAAAGTGCAGCATTACATATACGCACTTTTAGATGAGAAGCGCTAGATTCGCGCGCTTTCATTCGCAGACTCGCGGCATGCGACTCGAGCTCCCTCTCCCTGCTCATCCCGTGGGTTTGAGCCTATCTACGATTAATAAAAAGCCACCCAAAAAAGGTGGCTTTTTATTAATTGGTGGAGATGGGGGGAATCGAACCCCCGTCCGCAAATCCTCCACAGACAGTTCTACATACTTAGCCTGGTTGTTTAGTTTAATTTTGCATGCACCAACCGACAAGCGACTGCAAAACGAGTTACCTAAAGGTTAATGAGGTGCTAAGTAACCCAACACTTCACGTATCCCGTGTATATGACGCTGCGTATGGGTTACCCCAATCCACCCCACGGGAGAGATGGTGCAGCGTCCAGCCGGTCTTAAGCGGCTAGAGCGTAAGTTTCGTCGTTTGCGACTATACTTGTTTCAGCTGTATTTACGAGGTAATCTGAGCCTCGGTATGCCCTGCACTGCTTTGTAACCCACGTCGAAACCGGGTCATCCCCAAATCAGACTTTACTAATCAGAGCCAGTGATTATACACCTTAGAGATGCCGCTTTTAATAAAGTTTCATGCTGGATTAGCATTACGTATCGCCAAACCTGCCCTGCCAGCCAATACCCATCAAGCTTGTCGGGCATTCATTTTCTACAGTGTTTTTGCCGGCTTATTTATTGTGTGAACGCATAATACGACCTTTTTCGCGCTCCCAATCACGCGCTTTTTCCGTATCACGTTTATCGTGTTGTTTTTTGCCTTTGGCCAGCCCAATTTGTACTTTGATGCGGCCTTTTGTGAAGTGCATGTCTAGCGGTACGATGGTATATCCCGCGCGCTCTACTTTTTCGATAAGCTTGATAATTTCTTCGTTATGCAACAATAGCTTGCGGGTACGGATTGCATCTGGGCGAATATGCGTAGAAGCTGCGCCCATGGGAGTGATATGGCAGCCAATGAGGTAGATTTCACCGCGCTGAATAATCACATACGCCTCTTTTAGGTTGGCGCGATTATCGCGGATGGCTTTCACTTCCCAGCCTTCCAGCACAATGCCAGCTTCGTATTTGTCCTCGATAAAATAATCGAAAAATGCTTTTTTATTTTGGGCGATGCTCATATTGCAAATATTTAGGCTTGTTATGACTTAAAATGGCATTTTACGCTATTACTAATGTTCATTCTTTTAATAAATCAAAAAATGACACGAAAAACAAATGAAGACAGGATGATTAATGCGGCAAGGGAAGTCAGACAAAAGTCAGATTTGATTGATTAAAAGAATCTATGAATAAGGTTGAAAAAACGGTTCTAGTGATGCACTCTGCGGCGCAAATGTATGCGCTAGTGGATGCAGTGGAAGATTATCCAAAGTTTTTGCCGTGGTGCGGTGGTGTCGATTTGTTAGAACGCACAGAAACCAGCACCATCGCCACTTTGCACATTAATTATCATGGCATTAAGCAGCACTTTACTACGCAAAACAGTAAACAATTTCCACATAGTATGCAAATTAACTTAAAGAATGGGCCATTTAAACATTTAGATGGCGATTGGCATTTTATTGAGTTACGTGCTGATGCCTGTAAAATTGAATTCAGGTTAAATTATGAGTTTGCCAATAGCTTTTTAGAGAAAATGATTGCTCCTGTATTCAGTCACATCGCTGCTACTTTTGTAGATGGTTTTGTCGCGCGAGCCAATAAAATATATGCCAGCAGCTAAGTTGTGTAAGAAAGGTCAAAATGAGTAGTCTTGATATGACAGTTGAAGTGGCTTATGCACTTCCGCATCAACAGCTGATTATTCCGGTGCAGATAACACCGGGCTCTAACGCCGATACGGCGATACAGGCATCCGGTATTTTGACCAAGTTTCCTGAAATTGACTTAAAGGTCAATCAAATCGGTGTATTTGGAAAGCTGATTAAACTGGATACACCACTACGTCATTTAGACCGGGTTGAAATTTATCGCCCTCTGATAGCGGACCCGAAAGACGTACGCAAACAACGTGCCGAAGAAGGTAAAGTGATGAAAAAAGGCGGTGGGGATGCACCGCTTTCAAGCTGATTTAAATTTAATAAACTAGCCGCTGATTCTTAGCAGTTTTCGTTGATTTCCTGCTGCGCTTTTTCCCTGCCTGCTTTAAAGCCGCTCTCGTCTAGATATTCGCGCTCGCCTTTTTCGTTCATTTTATACACGCGACCACCTTGCGTGTAAGTCTCCATATTAGCTTTAGCGGCTGAGCAATTCTCAGCTTTGCGTTTAACTTCAGCCTCTTTTTCTAGTTTATTATTTTTTTCAGCCTCAGCATTTTTCTGACGCTTCTGTGCAGCCAGATCTTCTGGACTGATTGGTGGCTCCGTGTTTTTTGGAATTTCTGCACTAGGTGCAACTGGCGCTTTATCGACAGGCGCTAGCGGCTCTTTCCCGGTGGGTTCTGCAGGCTTTTTCTTGCCAATAATGGTTTCCTGTTTCACATTCGATGGTGGCGGCGTATCACTGTACCTCACTTTACCGTCTTTATCTTTCCATTTATAGATTTCGGCTTGGCTTAAGCCGGAAACGGATGTTACAGCAAACGTAACCAACAATAATGTTAGCAATTTCATGTTAATTTCCTATACGACACTAAATAAAACATCCATTAAATAACGCCTCACCCTAAAACTTAGTTTACTTGAAGCTTATTTTTATAGAAATTAATTGATGTTTTCACGATTAATTGATGTTTTTAAACATATTTTATGTTATTTCAGCTTACCAACTTTTAATCAGCTTTGCAAATCTGTATAATCTTGTTTTGCAAATAAGGATTACCTATGCGTTTGCTGCAACAAGCCCTTACTTTTGACGACGTTTTACTGGTTCCCGCCCATTCCATTGTGATGCCGCGCGAAGTCAATCTAAGCACACAACTCACCCGCAATATCACCCTTAACATTCCACTGGTATCTGCTGCAATGGACACCGTTACCGAAGCGCCACTTGCTATCGCATTAGCGCAAGAAGGTGGACTTGGCATTATTCATAAAAACATGACCGCTGCCGAGCAAGCCGCGCATGTTTCACGCGTTAAACGTTTTGAATCAGGCGTGGTGAACGACCCGGTGACGATTGCACCATACATGACTGTACGTGATGTGTTGGAATTAACACAAAAACATAAAATCTCAGGTTTGCCAGTGGTTGATGGTAACAAGATTGTCGGCATTGTGACGAATCGTGATTTACGTTTTGAAACGAATTTAGACCAAGCTATCAGCAACATCATGACACCGCGTGACAGGCTTATTACTGTGCGTGAAGGCGCTAGCCGCGAAGAGGCTATTCGTTTGTTGCACCAACACCGTTTAGAGCGCGTATTGGTAATTGACGAAAAAGACACCTTAAAAGGCCTGATTACTGTTAAAGATATCCAAAAATCGCACGACCATCCGCTGGCTTGTAAAGATAATAAAGGCCGTTTGCGCGTAGGCGCAGCAGTTGGTGTAGGCGCTGAAACCGAAGAACGCGTGGCAGCCCTAGCCAAAGCTGGCGTCGACGTTATCGTGGTAGACACTGCACATGGCCACTCGCAAGGCGTGTTAGATCGCGTCAATTGGGTAAAAAAGAATTACCCAAAAATTGAAGTGATAGGCGGCAACATTGCTACTGCAGATGCAGCGAAAGCATTAGTCGACGCCGGTGCTGATGGCGTAAAAGTGGGCATCGGCCCAGGCTCCATCTGCACGACTCGCGTTGTTGCGGGTGTCGGCGTTCCGCAAATTTCAGCGATTAGTAATGTAGAAAAAGCATTGCGCGGCAGTGGCGTGCCATTTATTGCCGATGGCGGTATTCGTTTTTCAGGTGATATTTCAAAAGCCATCGCGGCAGGCGCATATTCTGTGATGTTAGGCGGCATGTTCGCCGGCACTGAAGAAGCACCTGGTGAAGTGGAGCTTTTTCAAGGCCGTTCCTACAAATCTTATCGCGGCATGGGTTCTATTGGCGCGATGCAAAAAGGCTCTTCCGATAGATACTTTCAGGACAACAATGGCAATGCTGACAAACTAGTCCCAGAAGGCATTGAAGGCCGCGTGCCTTACAAAGGCAGCGTATTAGCAGTGATTCACCAGCTCATGGGTGGTTTACGTGCATCAATGGGCTATGTTGGCGCAGCCGATATCACCCAAATGCGCGAGAAGGCTGAGTTTGTGCAAATTACCAGTGCAGGCATGCGCGAAAGCCATGTGCATGATGTGCAAATTACCAAAGAAGCGCCTAATTATCGTATTGATTAAGCGCAACAGCACCACGTAACAAAATAGACACTCCTGCAAGCCTCATTAATATTGGCTTGCAGGCCTGCTTAATGAATAGCGCCACCTAAACAACATGAATCACTCAAAAATCCTTATTCTCGATTTCGGCTCACAAGTCACTCAACTCATCGCACGTCGCGTGCGTGAGGCGCATGTGTATTGCGAGATTCACCCGTGCGATGTCACAGACGAATTTGTGCAAAGCTTTGGCGCGGATGGCATCATTCTTTCTGGCAGCCATGCCAGCGTGTACGAGGCAGAAACTGACAGTGCGCCACAGGCAGTATTTGAACTGGGCATGCCTGTGCTCGGCATTTGCTATGGCATGCAAACCATGGCGCAGCAGCTTGGTGGCAAAGTAGAAGCCGGGGCGAAACGTGAATTCGGCTACGCTGAAATTCGTGCCCGCGGTCATTCTGCATTGTTTAAAGACATACAAGATAGAACCAACGCTGAAGGCCACGGTTTAATTGATGTATGGATGAGTCACGGCGACAAAGTTACCGAATTACCAGCTGGCTTTAAAATCATCGCCAGCAATGACACCACGCCAATTGCCGCATTTGCCGATGAAACCCGCCAGTTTTATGGTGTGCAGTTTCACCCGGAAGTTACCCACACCAAGCTCGGCCAAGCCATGTTGGAGCGTTTTGTACTCGAGATTTGCCGCGCCAAACCAGACTGGGTAATGAAAGACCATATTGCCGAAGCCGTCGCTAAAATTAAAGCGCAAGTAGGCGATGAAGAAGTGATTCTGGGCTTATCTGGAGGTGTAGATTCTAGCGTTGCGGCAGCCTTGATTCACCGTGCGATTGGCGACCAACTGACGTGTGTGTTTGTAGACCACGGCCTATTGCGACTGAATGAGGGCGATATGGTGATGGATATGTTTGTGGGAAAACTGCACGCAAACGTCATCCGTGTGGATGCTACGGCACAATTTATGGGGCATTTAGCGGGCGTATCTGAGCCTGAAGCCAAGCGCAAAATTATTGGGCGCGAATTTGTAGAAGTATTTAAAGCTGAAGCTGCCAAACTAAAAGCCGGTAATGGCGGTCATAAAGGTGCAAAATGGTTGGCACAAGGCACTATCTATCCTGACGTAATAGAGAGTGGCGGCGCTAAATCCAAAAAAGCCGTTACTATTAAAAGCCACCACAATGTTGGTGGCTTGCCAGAAACATTAGGCTTAAAACTACTTGAGCCATTACGTGATCTATTTAAAGATGAAGTGCGTGAACTTGGCGTGGCACTTGGGTTGCCACACGATATGGTGTATCGCCACCCCTTCCCTGGCCCTGGCTTAGGTGTGCGCATTTTAGGCGAAATTAAAACGGAATTTGCCGATTTGTTACGGCGTGCCGATGCTATTTTTATTGAGGAACTGCGTAACACCATAGATGAAAAATCCGGCAAAAGCTGGTATGCATTAACCAGCCAAGCGTTTGCGGTATTTTTACCAGTTAAATCCGTCGGCGTGATGGGTGACGGCCGCACCTATGATTACGTGGTGGCACTACGCGCTGTGGTGACCAGTGATTTTATGACGGCCAACTGGGCAGAACTCCCCTACTCGCTACTTGGCAAAGTGTCCAATCGCATCATTAACGAAGTGCGTGGTATTAACCGCGTAGTGTACGACGTTTCTGGAAAACCACCCGCCACCATCGAATGGGAATAACATTTTTTTACGTTTTATCAATCACTTACAAGAATATTATGTTATGATTCGCGTTAATTTCAGCGGTAATCTTTAAAGGAATCGCCATGAAAAATACTGAGTTTTTGTTAATTACTTTACTCGCACTGGCACTCAGCGCTTGCGTAACAGACAAGCACGCACTCACAGTCAACCCACAAAAAATTTATGATACGGTGAGTGCAAAATATCCTGCCGAAAAAAACACGCTGGTATTTGTAGAGGCGCCAGAAGGTTTTGTGGCACCAAAATTAGCCAATTGCGCGGTTGAGCAAGGTGTGGATAATGCAGATGTGGTGGCGATTATCAGCGCGCTCGCATTAAAAACCACGACTGTAATTGTTGCTGGCGATGATGAGTCGCTCACAGCAACTACCATGGCACAAGTATTTAAAACAGGTACAAATAAAATTAACGG
>JAKFDL010000088.1:0-2851 GCA_036676175.1 Methylotenera sp.
AGTTCCCCAATAAGTGTGGTTACCGCCAAAAAACAGCGTTCCGGTACCTACTTTCACAACATCAAAATAATTAGCCATAGTTCCACCAAACCATGTTGACTGATTTAATGCACCAATGCTGATTGTTGGTGTACCGCCAGCATTATTACGAATATAACCACGGCCAGAAAGTGCACCAAAATGAAGTGTGCCTGTCTTGAAACCAATTCCTATGCAATCAATTCCATTTGCATCAAGATTCCAATATGCGTTGGCACTGCCCGCCTCCGGAACCATAAAACGAACCCGGTTTCTTCCGCTGCGAAGCGCTGCAACAAATGTTCCTGTGAATCCACTGTTATCTCCATAAAGATTGATGCCCGGATAATCGTTACCATCTTCCCACAAAGTGCCACTTCCTGTAATTCTGCCATAAATCGTCATGGAATTGACTGTTTGATTGAGATAACTTCGTTTTCCACCAACAACCTCAATATCATTATATATGGTTGCTGCACTATCGCCGGATTGTATGGTACCTCCATTCATAATAATCTTACCTGTCCCCAGTGGGCCTGATGTTGGCACACCAGATGTTCCTTTACCATGCGCCTCAATAGCAGCAACTCCGTTAAGGATAGTATTACCGGAGTAAGTATTTTGTCCCGACAGCATAAGCCAACCGCCGCCATTTTTTGTCAAACCTCCAGAACCACTCAGAACACCTGTGTATTTAATGGTTGAAGTAGCAGTTACATTCACCTGTTCATTAATTGTAATAGGTGTTGTTATAGTTTGTGTATTGGAAGATATGTTCACCAGGTCGGTCTTCAGCGTAAAGCTGTTACCATTGATGGTATAAGCGCTGGCTGTTGTATCGAACAGCATTCTTGAAACCTCGAGACCTGTCAGGTTATTTGTCAAAACACTATCTGCAGTGTTTTTGAACGTTACGATAGCAGGGCTTTGCGGCACGCTGTTCTCCACCCAGTTGCTTGTTTCGCTCCATAGATTACTACCAGGATTAAAGCTCCATGTAGAAGAATTAGAACCAGGCACACCGAATGATTCTAATGAATTGGCGCTTTCAAGACTGGTGCCCGCAGATGAAACCACATAATAATACCCGGTGCCATTAATGACATTTACATCAGAATAACTGTTCGCAGATACCTGTGCAATAACCGTGTAAGGCCCGCCGGTAGTTAATGAACGTTTTACTTTATAGGAAGTAGCACCGTTAGCTGTAGCCCACGCCAGGTCTATCTGACCGTTTTTGCTGGTTACTACTGGCTTGCCGGGAATTGCCGGTGGCACAGAACCAAATACTTCGTTGGAAACTCCGCTCTCCAGTTCACCTGTAAGAGCTGTTACCACATAATAGTTGTTCACTTCAGGAACAGGAGCAGCATCGGTAAAGCTGGTGACATTAATACCACTCTGAATAAGAGTATAAGGTCCGCCCGAAGTGAGTGAACGTTTAACCGAATAACCGGTAGCGTTGGCAGAGGCCTTCCAGGTAAGTTTAATTTGCGTGGTATTAACTACTGTTGCTACCAGGGAATCGGGAACGGCAGGTATATCACTACCAATAACCTTAAGCATTAAAGTAGCTCTACCTGTACCAATGCCATTAGCAGCGGTTAATGTTATCTCGTTTTGACCTATTGCAGCAGGTGTTCCTGATATAACGCCAGTTGCAGCATCAATGGATAAACCTTCGGGCAGGCCACTCGCACTATATGTTGTGGGAGTTTCACTCGCCGTAATAGTATAATTAAATGGAGCACCAAATGTAGTTGTGAGGGAAGTAGCACTGTTGATTTCAGGAGAACCGGCAGGTGCAGCCTGGCTGAAACCTACATTAGTAAAATTGGTCGTATTCAGAGCCGAAGTATTATTAGACAGTGTATAAAAGCCATAATACAAATCGGAAGAATAACCTGTAGGGGTATAAAAGCAATTAAGGCTGGTCCAGTTTACACCGTCATGCGAATGATAAGTAAGTATGCGGTTGCCAACTCTCTCTATCTTTAGCCACCAGGGTGCTTTGGGCTGCCAATGCCTGCCTACCCCACCCGATGCTGACAGGTAGATGTCCCAAAAGGGAGCACCTGGTGCCAGCGACTGCCGGATCATGACACCGCTACCGCCCGAACTTAGAGACATATTATCAACCTTTACCACCAGGCCCGCATCACCGCTCATCTTCTTAAACGTATAATTGAATGCACTGCTCGTTGAATTGCCAGCTGCCTTTACGGTCCACACCCCGTTGTTGTAAGAAGCACTGCCTGCTATTCCGGGGTTGCCAATATCTGTATTGGTTAAATAGCTTACCGGCTGCACATGCTCTGAAGGATAATACACCGGAGGCAATGGAGTAGCAGTAGAAGTATCAGAAGATTTCAGGTATAAAAAATCGCCACCGGCTCCACCTAATGCGGCCCTCATCTTATCAGTGTATGGTGTAGGAATACCTTTACGCAGAGCGTACGCACCAAGCATGAGGTTAGTCATATCTCCCCTGCGTGCACCGGGTGCAATGCCCCAGTTAGTCCAAAAAGAGGCGTAACCACCAAATGGAATGAAGGTCATCGTATCGCCTTCAAAAGCGAATCTGTGGTATAGTTCGCCAATGCTCAGTACCCGGTTGTCCAGTTCTGCATATATATCAATCCCCTGCTTCCAGGCCAGTTCAGCCCCCCACACAATTGCTGCGGCTTGTACCCGCCAGTGGTCGTCACGACCGGCATCGCCTACTTCGCCGTTGGTTAATGAGTTGCGCATGCCGCCGCCGGCATCCATGCGATATACGTCAATCGCCTGGTTAAATCTTGTGACATCATCACAAAAAGCCGCTGCTGCTAAA
>JAKFDL010000089.1:0-56121 GCA_036676175.1 Methylotenera sp.
CGCATGGGGAAAGCCACGTTTTCATACACCGACAAATCGGTGAATAACGCACCATGCTGAAACAACATACCCATTTTACGGCGTAATTGATAAATGCCTTCACGACTTTGTGCATGCACCACTTGACCATCTACACGCACTTCACCTTTGGAGGGCTTAATTTGGCCGCCAATCAGGCGTAACAGTGTCGTTTTACCACTGCCACTGCCGCCCATAATAGCCACCACTTTACCGCGTGGAAACACCATGTTGATGCCTTGGTGCAACATACGACCTTTGTAGCCAAAGGAAAGATTGTCGATTTCGACGATATTTTGAGTCATTTGTTATGCGTCTTAAGTTTGCAGCTATTCTAATTCAAAACGTGACTAATTCAAACGTGTAACTACAATTGACGAGCGATATGAAAAACAAAAAGCCCGCACAAGACGGGCTTTAAAATTTGAAGTTAATTTAATTTTTTAAAAGGCTAAACAAACTGTATAAGGTGTGCCATCAATAATTGCACCCGTAGCAACAGAAACTGTAGCAGGTGGAAGAACTGCTCTAAACGAACCTGTCTGAGTATTACCATCATCTAGATTAGCATCAATTTGTTTAACCAATCTACCTGCAATATTCTCAGTACAAGTTACATATGAGCCTGTCATTGGCGCAGCATCTGCAATGGTACCAAAACCTACAAGACTTTGTACGCCAAAACGGCCGCTATCAGCATTACGCGGCAAGTAAGCAGGGTCATCAATAGCAGTTGGTCCTGTAGCAAAACCAGCTAAGCGCACGTGTTGCCAAAATAAAAACGATTCATCAGTTTGAGTTGTAGAATTCCACGCACCATTAATTTGCGCATTATTGAGTGTACCGACTGGTGTAGTTGCTGCCGTACCACCGTTAATATGAACAGCCACATTTGCATCATCACCTGGGATTGCGCGGAACTTGTCTTGGTAACCATAGACAAAAATTTGCACGTTTTTAAGATCGTTTGTAATATTTTTAGCCTTGGCACTATTAATCAGCTCTTGCCCTCTAAGCACACCGCCAAGCAGCAAGCCAATAATCACCAGCACAATGGCCAACTCGATTAGAGTAAAACCTGCCTGTTTTTTCATTTTTTTATGTCCTTTTACTTTTTATGCTTTTACGTGTTTATTGTGTATATAAATTTACCACTTTTACATGTGCCACAATCCATGCAAATGTCGTGCCAAGCAAGGCCTGCTTTATATTTGGCGGTCGAGGGCTAATTGTATCAAATTTAAGATTTAAAGAAATGATGAAAATTCATCACTTATGACAAATTATCAACACTCTATTTTTGCTTGCTCATTTAGATTATGCTTGTGTTTTGCAAATAAATAAGCCAATTTTATGCTCAATTACGCCAGTATTAATTCGCTATTAGCCGCAAATTCCCACCGCATATTGGCTGTCATGTTATTAGCCTTACATGCGTTTTTAATTTGGGGGGATGGGACGACACAGCTGCAACGGGCGTTCTTTTTGTGTCATTACGGCCTATTTTTGATGTGGCAACCAGTATGGCGTAGTACGCATCGACTCAGTAAAACTGCGCTTGCTGTATTTATTGGTGTGGGCTTAATTGCTTTTTTCTACATTAATTGGTGGCTCACCGCCATGTGGCTATCCATTTTGTTTGGATTATTGGGTGGTCGTGTATTTTCAGATGGATCTAAATCCACCCGGATTGTGCACATTTTAGCAGCAAGCTACCTGCTCTCCATGCTATTACTATGGGTAGTGCCTAAGCTACTAAACTCCTCCGACGACTTGGAAGCGGCTAAATTTGTGATTCGTTACTTAACGCCCATTCTGCCTTTAGCCATTCTATTTATTAGTGCGCAATCGCAAAAGCTCAGCCAATTGCTGGTGTTGGATTTCTTCTACACACTTTTACTGATGCTGTTGGCCTTTATTTTAACCTTATCCAGTTATGCCATTGGGACCATACAGGCCATTAATTATGTGCAAGTCATGTTTATCACTATATTTGGCTTAGCTTTCGGTCTGCTGGTGTTTAGCTTTTTCTGGAAGCCGAATACGCGCTTTTCTGGTGTCGAGCTTTTAATGTCGCGCTACTTATTGAGTATTGGGATGCCCTTTGAGAAGTGGATAAAAAATATTGCCACACTGGGCGAATTAGAAGCTACACCAAATGGCTTTCTGCAGGCGGCTATGGCTGAGATGACAGCGTTACCCTGGATTTCTGGCGTCAGCTGGTTAGCCGACGAGTCGCAAGGCAAGTTAGGTGTAATCTCACAGCATGTCACTAATTTTAATTTTAAAGATTTTCACATGACCTTACATACACGCTGGCAGATTTCACCCGCTTTGTATGTGCATGTAAAACTGCTGACACAAATCATGGGTGAATTTTACGAAGCCAAACGCCGAGAAGAAGCCATGCGTCAAAATGCTTACATGCAAGCATTTTACGAAACTGGCAGCCGCCTCACACATGATATTAAAAATATCTTGCAATCGGTGGGGACCCTAGTAAGTGCAGCTGAGCAAGCTGATGATAAAGACAGCGACGCATTGTTGAAGCTCATTCGTAAACAATTACCCATCTTAAATAAACGCATCGCCTCTACCTTAGATAAATTAAAAGCGCCTAGCGAAGATAAAAAAAGACTCGAAAAATTATCAGCCTGGTGGAAAAACCTGCAACTGCGTCACAAACAAGACGGCGTTGAATTTATTTCAGAGAATTTACCTCTGCAAGATATTAATGCGGAAGTATTAGACAGTGTGCTGGATAATTTATTGAATAACGCGCTGGAAAAAACCAAACATCAACAGGACACAACCATCAAAGTAGAAATGCACAGCTCTCCGGAAAATGGTTTTTGCATTGATGTCACTGATACTGGCAAAGCCATAAGTGCACAAATAGCCAATGATTTGTTTAAAAAACACATTGCGTCAGCCAATGGCTTGGGCGTTGGTTTATATCATGCCGCACAAGATAGCAAGCAGGCAGGCTACGAGTTAAGCTTGCATAGCAATGTCAATGGCGCAGTGTGCTTTAGGGTAGCCCTTGCTAATTCGAAAATAGCTAACTTAAGTAGTGATGCTGCTTAAGTTACTAATTCAGTGGATTTTATTTTAACTAGCTTGCACTGCTATGAGACTCACCTGTATTTAGACTAATGGCCTTGCGGTCTGCAGGGCAGTATTTTACGCACAGATTAGTGACTAGAACATCTAGCGTAGGCCTTGCATATAATCCGCTACCGCTTGCATCTCTGCATCGGTCATTTTAGCTGCAATCGTCATCATCATCGGCGCATTGGCGCGCTCAGCTGTGCGTAAAGTTCTTAATTGTTGTAGCGCATAGTCTGCATGCTGACCAGCCACACGTGGATATTGCTTAGGAATACCCGCGCCACTCGCGCCATGACAAGCAGCACAGGCTGGCACGCCCGTGGCGGCGATACCACCCCGATAAATTTTTTCACCTAATGAGCCAGCCCCATTACTTTTGGCTTTACCCAAAGTTTGTTTTTGCTCGGCGTAATATTTAGCCAAGCCCTGCATGTCCTCTTTAGTTAAATTCGCCACCATACCCGCCATGACAGTATTAACGCGTTTACCCTCTTTAAAGTTGGTTAGCTGCTTAAATAAATATTCCGGGTGTTGACCTGCTAATTTTGGGTTGAGTGAAATACTACTATTGCCATCTGCACCGTGGCATGCTGCACATACATTTTGCGCAATTTGTGGCTTATCTTTAGCTTCAGTTGGAGCTTCAGTTGGTTCAGCGGGCGCTTTTGTTACTTTATCAGCTGCAAATGCGGGTAAGACAACCATGGTTAACGCCAAAACAAAAGCCAATACAGCACGCATCACAACTCCAATAATTCCAAAAGAAATTTAAGTAATTCAATTAATTAAGCGCGCATTTTATCAAAAATGGTTGCTTCATGGTAGGATGAATATTGTTTATTCAAAACCTTTTCTGCAATGCCATTATTTCAAAACGCTACTTTCTTCATCTCTGCTCACCATTTGCGAGACCTGCCACCCGCTTCAGGCATTGAGGTCGCTTTCGCTGGCCGCTCCAACGCGGGTAAATCTAGCGCACTTAATACATTGGCAAATCATAATCGTCTGGCGTTTGTATCCAAACAACCCGGCCGCACCCAACTGATCAATTTTTTCACGCTGGGCGATGACAAACACTTGGTCGATTTACCTGGCTACGGCTACGCCAAAGTACCCGAAGCGATGCGCGCGCATTGGCAAAACGTACTGGCGAGATACCTGAGTGAACGTACCAGCTTGGGTGGCTTAGTGCTAGTGATGGATAGCCGCCATCCGCTACAGCCGCTAGACCGTCAGATGCTGGATTGGTTTTGCCCTAGCGGCAAACCCGTGCATGTGCTGCTGACCAAATCAGATAAATTATCGCGCGGCGAGGCAGGCTTAACCCTCGCAAAAGTACGTAAAGAATTATTAGCTGTATGGGGCGAAAGCTGTACTGTGCAACTATTTTCTAGCTCTAAAAAGCTAGGCGTAGAAGAAGCAGAGAAAATTATCGGTGCTTGGCTATTTGGTAAGGACTCAAATACAAGCGACTCAAATACGAGTGAAGACTAAATCCCAAACGCCGTGACCTAACTGAAGGCCGCGGTTTTCAAATTTGGTGAGTGGGCGATAGGCAGGTTTTTCTGCATAATCTTTTGCGGTATTTTGCAATTGTGGCTCCGCCTTTAATACATCCAACACCCACTCTGCATATTCCTGCCAGTCAGTCGCTACATGTATGTAAGCGCCTACTTTCAACTTAGTGCACAACAGCTTTATAAACTCAGCTTGAATTAAGCGCCGTTTATGATGACGCTTTTTGTGCCATGGGTCTGGAAAGAAAATGTTTACGCCATCCAGACTATTATCCACAAGCATGTTTTGCAACACTTCAACCACGTCGTGCTGAATAATACGGATATTAGCAATATCAGATTCTTGTATCAGTTTTAGTAGACTGCCCACGCCTGGCGTGTGCACTTCAACCGCCACAAAATCACAATCTGGCAAGGTTTGTGCAATTTTTGCAGTGGCATCGCCCATACCAAAACCAATTTCCAAGATTTTTTTGCTATTAGTTCGGCTAAAAACTTTATTTAAATCGATGCTCTGCAAGCCATATTCCACGCCATAATTGGGCCAGCCAGTTTCTAACGCATGGGCTTGCCCTTTAGTCAACCTGCCCTGCCGCAACACAAAACTGCGAATACGTCGGCTTTTTAGATCTTCATTTTCTGTAGTTTCTGTCATGGCGCGCATTATACATTCATAAGGTATGCGCTTTATCGCCCTGCACAAAACCAATCAAGGGTTCGTTGATATTTTTGCTAAAACAAATCACTTTAAATAACTCACCCATTTCAGCTGGTGAGAGCAGTTTTTGTGCGGCGGCGGCTAGTTTCATATACTCAATGTGATCAGGTGAGTGTCGGTGCAGTATGTTTAATATGCCGCAATTAATTAAAAATTGTGCTTGTGATACATAGCCTATAAAGCCTTTGGGTATAAGGTTGCAGGCTAGCGCTATTTCGGTGAAATTGACATGCGCCGTGATGTCTTGCAAGCCAACATGCGTCAACGGATTGTCGTGTGTCAGTTGCTGGTAATGGCACATCAGCGTGCCTTGGTTACGTTGCGGATGATTGTATTCGGCCGCGCAGAAGCCATAATCAATCAGCAAAATAGCCCCTGTTTCCAACATATCAGCCAAACTGCGCACTAAAGCAGATGCAGCAGGATTTACTTCTGTGACGTAGCCAATTGGCAAATCTTCGGGTATATGTTCAGTCAAATTGGCTTGTGCTAGCAGCGCAGCATCGTCTATTAGGTTATCACGCCAAATAAAATCAGCTTCAAAACTTACACCGCGTTCACGCCAACCTTCAGTGGTTTTATGCACAATATGCGCAGGAATCGCATCTAACACTTCATTACCCAACACCAGACCATTAAATTTTTCAGGTAATCTATCTAACCACACCAGTTTATCCAACAAGTTTTTTGGCAATTTGGCTTGACAGTTTTCGCGCTGTACCTGACGCAAGTAGGCACTTACTTCTAAAACAAAATATTGCTCAGGCAAACAATTTAATTGGTCTAATTCCATCAATAAATCAACCGCTAGTTTTCCTGTGCCCGCGCCTAGCTCCAAGATGTTAGAAGCCAAGTTGTTGCCTCGCGAAGCAAGCAATATCTGCATTGCCTGCAGGGCGATGGTTTGAGCAAATATCGGTGAAATCTCAGGGGCAGTCGCAAAATCACCCCCGCCTGTTTTTAAATCAGCGAACTTTTTAGCACCGCCGCTGTAATAACCTAGGCCTGGTGTGTAAAGCGCCACGTGCATAAATTCTGCAAACGAGATCCATCCGCCTGCTTGTGTAATTTTTTGCTGGATTAACAGCGTCAACTCTTGGCTAATTGCTTGCGATTCAACAGTGGGAATAGGTAATGAGGGCATAAGCCATTATAATATTTGATTAACAAAGTGAGTTAAGATTGAACCAACTTGTGCAAAATAATGCTTTGAACAACAAAACGGTACTCATCACCGGCGGCGCCAAGCGCGTGGGCGCGGCCATTTGTCGCGAGCTGCACGCACACGGCGCAAATTTGATGATTCATTACAACACCAGCACTGCTGATGCACGCGCTTTACAGGCCGAATTAAATTTACAGCGTGCCAATAGCGTCGCGATTATTCAAGGCGATTTGCTTAATGTTGCCATCATGCCGAACTTAGTGGCCGAAACCGTCAACCAGTTTGGGCAGCTGGACGTATTAATTAACAATGCCAGCAGCTATTACTCTACAGAAATTGGCCACATTACTGAGGAAAACTGGCACGATTTAGTCGGTAGCAACCTCAAAGCGCCGATGTTTCTGACACAAGCCGCAGCAAGTGAGTTGCGCAAACATCATGGCTGCATTGTGAATATTACCGATATGCACATTGAACGCCCTAAAAAAGGCTATGTGGTTTACAGCGTAGCCAAAGCGGGTTTAGTCACACTCACAAAATCGCTCGCACACGAGTTAAGCCCAGAAGTGCGTGTGAATGCAGTTGCGCCTGGTCCAGTGCAATGGCCTGAAAACAACCCACAATTTGATGAAGTTTACAGACAACGCGTAATTAACCAAACACTATTAAAAAAGATTGGCAATCCGCAAGATATTGCCAAAGCAGTGAAGTTTTTGGTGGCTGATGCGCCGTTTATTACTGGCCATGTGCTGGCAGTAGATGGTGGACGCAGTTTGAATTTATAGTTAAAGCATATGATTAAACATTTACCCGATCAGCATTCCAACAACTTCATCAAGCTACGTAATAGCTTAATCAGCGCCACCGGCAAGGCCATCGGCGATTACAACATGATTGAGGATGGCGACACCGTGTTAGTATGCATGAGTGGCGGCAAGGATAGCTACACTATGCTAATGATGTTGCTGGCGTTGCAAGAGCGTGCACCCATTACGTTCAAAGTTATCGCCATGAATTTAGACCAGAAGCAGCCTAACTTCCCCGCGGATATTTTGCCTGCGTATTTTGAGCAGCTAGGTGTAGATTACCGTATTGTAGAAGCCGATACTTATTCCGTGGTGAAAGAGAAAATACCCGAAGGCGCGACCACCTGTAGCCTGTGTAGCCGTTTGCGCCGGGGCATTATTTACACCACTGCAAAAGCGCTCGGCGCCACTAAAATTGCGCTAGGCCATCACCGGGATGACATAGTAGAAACGTTATTTTTGAACATGTTCTTTGGCGCAAAGCTTAAAGCCATGCCACCAAAATTAGCGACTAATGACAAACAAAATGTGGTGATTCGACCGCTGGCTTATTGCGCGGAAAAAGACATCGCCAGTTATGCACGACAAATGGGCTTTCCAATCATTCCATGCGATTTATGCGGTAGCCAGCCCAATTTGCAGCGCCAAAAAGTTAAAGATATGTTGCAAGCCTGGGAGCAGGAACAGCCTGGCCGCATTAATAATATCTTCCGTGCTATTACTAATGTAGAGCCGTCGCATCTGGCAGACTTTGATTTGTATGATTTCAAAAGCTTGAGCCAAGCCAACAAGGAAGACGAAGACCACATGTTTGATTATATCAAGTTTGGTGATACAACCAACGATGGCAACGCTTTAAGTTTAACCAGCAGCAACGGCAGAAAAATCGAGTTTGTGCGTAATTAAATTACGCCAGACTCTATCTATTTTATTTGCAAACTTGTCTAGTTATTGATTTGCTTGCTATTATCTAGGCAATTCTAAAAAATTCGCCCGTCAATTCAAGGTTTAAATGTCCAAACTACTCATTGTAGAATCGCCCTCTAAGGCAAAAACGCTTAAAAAATATCTTGGCAACGATTTCGAGGTATTAGCCTCGTACGGCCATGTGCGCGATTTAATTCCCAAAAATGGCGCGGTAGACCCAGCCAACCAGTTTGCCATGAAATATGATGTGATTGAGCGTAATGCCAAACACATGGATGCGATTGCCAAAGCGGCCAAAGGTGCAGATAGCATTTATCTGGCAACCGACCCGGATCGCGAAGGCGAGGCTATTTCATGGCACATTGCTGAGATTTTGGCAGATAAAAAGCTATTAAAAAACAAACTTATTAAGCGGGTAGAGTTTAACGAGATTACACAAACGGCGGTAAAACACGCCATAGACCACCCGCGCGATATTGCCATGAATCTGGTCAACGCGCAGCAAGCACGCCGAGCATTAGATTATCTAGTCGGCTTTAATTTATCGCCCTTATTATGGAAAAAAATTCGCAGGGGCTTATCTGCTGGGCGTGTACAAAGTCCTGCGCTACGCCTTATTGTAGAGCGTGAACTGGAAATTGAGGCGTTTCAATCACAAGAATATTGGTCAATCCACCTAGACGCGCTAAAGCATGCACACAAATTTAATGCTAAGCTCATTCAACTCAATAACGAGAAGATTGAGCAATTTACCGTCATCAACCACGACCAACAAGCGGATATTGTTGGTAAATTATTGTTGGCTTCAGCAGGAAAAACCACAGTTTCAAGAGTAGAAAAGAAGCAGCGTAGCCGTAGCCCAGCTGCACCATTTACCACTTCCACTTTGCAACAAGAGGCGGTGCGCAAGCTGGGCTTTACGACCAGCCGTGCCATGCGAATCGCTCAGCAGCTGTATGAAGGTATTGATGTCGGTAGCGGTACAGTGGGTTTAATTACCTATATGCGTACCGATTCGTTTAGCTTAGCTACCGAGGCGGTGATGAGCATTCGTGATTATGTGAAGAAGAATTTTGAGGCGGATTATTTGCCAAAATCGCCCATCATCTACAAAACCAAAGCTAAAAATGCACAAGAGGCTCATGAAGCGATTCGCCCGACTGACATCAACCGTGCACCCGTTAAATTGCGTCAATATTTAAATGACGAGCAATTTAAACTGTATGAAATGATTTGGAAACGCAGCCTTGCCTGCCAAATGTCGCCTGCCAAGTTTGATGCAGTGAGTGTAGATTTAGCTGTTGGGAGTGAGGCCAACTTATTCCGCGCTTCGGGCCAAACACTCGTTTTCCCTGGCTTTATTGCGGTGTATATGGAAGGCCGTGACGACGATGAGGATGAAGACGGCGAATCGAAATTACCGCATTTAGAAACTGGCGAAGTATTAACTGTGGAAAAAATCTACGGTGACCAGCACTTTACCGAGCCGCCACCGCGGTATGGCGAAGCCAGTTTGGTGAAAATATTAGAAGAATACGGCATTGGCCGCCCCTCTACTTACGCCAGCATTATTAGCACACTGCAAGACCGTGAATACGTTGTATTAGATAAGAAACGCTTTACGCCGACCGATGTAGGGCGAGTAGTCAGTAAATTTTTATCTGAACATTTTACCAAGTATGTGGATTACGACTTTACCGCCAATCTAGAGAATGCGCTGGATAGCGTAGCTGATGGTGAGCGCGAGTGGATTCCGCTGATGGATGAGTTTTGGCAAGGTTTTAACAGCCAAATTTTAAGCAAAGCCGATGTGGATAGGCCTGGCAATGAGTTGATTGATGAAGCTTGCCCCAAATGTGGCAAACCGCTACAAAAGCAACTGAGCCGTTATGGCACGTTCATTGGCTGTACTGGCTACAATGCCGAGCCAAAATGTGATTACAAACGTAGCCTGAACGGCGCAGCCCAAGCAGGCAGCGACCCTGTAACAATTGGTATGGATGCTGATTCTGGTAAAGAAATTTACCTAATGAACGGGCCTTATGGACCTTACCTGCAAGTAGGCGTAGCCGTAGAAGGCGAGAAGAAAAAACCCAAACGCGTTAGCATTCCAAAAGAAATTTCACTCGCCAATGTGAATATTGATATTGCCAATATGTTACTCAGCTTGCCACGTGATTTAGGCCAGCACCCGGATACAGGCAAAAAAATTATCGCCAATATTGGCCGCTTTGGCCCTTATGTTAATCACGATGGCAAGTTTAAATCAATTCCAAAGTCTGAAAGTGTTTTTAACATTGATTTGGCTGGTGCCATTGCGTTGTTAGCTACGGCCAATACCGGCCCAGCGCCGATTGCTGATTTAGGCGCCCACCCCAGTGGTGAGGGACGAGTTGAGGTATATGCCGGCCGCTATGGCCCCTATGTACAGCATGCAAAGATTCGTGCCACTTTGCCAAGAAGCATGGCACCAGAAGAGTTAACGCTGGATGAAGCGTTGGGACTATTGGCTGAAAAAGCTGCAAAGGACGAAGCGACTGGTAAACCAGGTGGTAAAAAAGCTGCAGCCAAAAAAACTGCGGCTAAAAAAGCCCCTGCAACCAAGCTGGTTGCATCTAAAACTAAGGTCATTAAAGCCACTGGTAAAAAACCAGTAGCCAAGAAGAAAACAGTAAAAAAACCTGACGTTTGAATTTTTAGGCTTAAACCGCCAATAAAAAAGCAGCCACAAGGCTGCTTTTTTTTAACTACCAAATAATTAAGAAACTTCGCCTGTCTGCACAGCTTCGATCTGGCCTGTCGTTGTGGCTTTTGGCTCAATATGTATGTCCATATTGTGTTCCATCCATTTACGTACACGGTTGGCATCACCAATACGCGTCATCTTACCGTTAGAATCGAGCAATACCACAATCATTGGCTCGCCTGCGATCGTCGCTTGCATCACCAAGCACCGACCTGCCTCAGAAATATAGCCTGTTTTAGATAATCCAATTTGCCACTCGCCAGTGCGCACCAAACCATTGGTGTTGTTAAAGTTCACTGCATTATGGCGACCCTCCACATAAACCTCATGCGAAGGACTAGTAGTTGCTAAACGAATTTCTGGATATTGATAGGCGGCCTGTACCAACTTGGCCAAGTCTTCCGCAGTAGAAACATTTGCAGAATCTAAGCCTGTAGGGTCTACAAAGTTTGTGTGCATCAGACCTAAAGCCATTGCTTTGGCGTTCATGGCTTTTACAAAACCATACTTGCCACCTGGATAATTTGTACCAAGTGCAGACGCAGCTCTATTTTCAGAAGCCATTAATGCTAGTTGCAACATATCGCCACGACTTAAGCCAGAGCCCACAGACAAACGTGAACTACTACCCTTTACATAATCTACATCTTCGTTAGAAACATAAATCATTTCATCGAACGATTGACCTGCATCTAGTGCCACCATGGCGGTCATCAGTTTAGTAATAGAGGCTATAGGAGCAGGCGTGTCTGTATTTTTAGCATAAATAATTTCACCAGTGTTTTGATGAATCACTAAAGCCTTGCTGGAAGCGAGTTGTAATACACCGCTGCCATCGTAGCTTTCTATTGCGCGCTGCGCTGCCAGCGCATTGCGTAATCTCACGCTCACTTTTTTGGTACTTTTTTTATAACGATTAGATACACGTTGTTTGCCAAAGGTGCTTTTTTGACTAGTCGAAATACGCTTTTGTGATTTTTTATTGGCCGCTAACAATTCTATGGGCGTCGCCACTAAGGCAATTGCCATATAAACCAACATAAATTTCTTTAAAAGTAAGTTCACCATTTCAACCAAATCTCACTAAAGCTTGAATCAATAATATATAAAAAATAGTTATTTGTCATCAAGTTAGCATATATATGTAAAATAAATATTAAGATTATGCGTATTGTGACTAATTTGACACACTATTTATAGCGCATAATTGACCGCATAAAATAATCACTTTATGCGAAAATAACGTATTGACTTGCACTAATGCGAATTAGTTACAAATTTTACAGCATTTTTTTTAAGGTCTGAACATGAAATTCCCAGCCCAATTGCATTATACCGCAGAACATTTATGGGTACTCCAAGAACCTCATGGAGATTGGCTTGCAGGCATTACCGATTATGCTCAGGATTTACTAGGAGACATTGTATTTATTGATCCGCCCAAATTGGGCGACGCGCTGGTGAGTGCGACGCCTTGCGGGGTAGTGGAATCGGTAAAAACTGGATCGGATCTGCATGCACCCATGAATGGAGTGGTGACAGCAATTAATGAAGAATTGCTGGGTGCGCCAGAGGGCATTAACGATAAACCGTATGCCGCATGGATATTTAAGTTTAAGCCAACAGATGTCAACGATACCACGCATTTTTTGAGCGCAGACGCCTACCAAAAACTGATTGAAAGTGCCTAAATTAATTAGGTCTGAGTTACAACTATCTGAGTTAAATTACAGCTTATTTCGGTAAAACAAATTTTACTTTTAGTAACAAATCCTGCAGTTCATTGGTAAGCTGTCTGCGTAAATCGTTTTCCAGTGTAGGCAATAAGGTGGCTAAGATATGCTGGATATTTTCGCGCATCACTTCTTGTACCACAGGCAGATCAGCGTTCACAGTGGCTAAGAAACTATCACGTACCTGCCCAGTTTGTAGTGTCATGTCCTCCATAAATTTAGCTTTCACTTCATCTGCTGCCGCCTCATAAATACTTGGAATTGCCTCATTCATTGTTACGCGCATTTGCGTCAGTATATCGGCTTGCATCAATTGCATCTGCGCAAGCAAATCTTCTTTGGCGTTTTCATTCAAGGTATTGAACGAGCTGGTGAGGGTTTCACCCAATTGTGCTTGCTGCATCGTAAGCGATTCAGCCTGAAATGCTTGCAATTCCTCTGTTAACTGCTGGCTAATCTGCTGCGTAATCGCTTCCTGCTGCTCAGCCACCGAGTTAGTATAAATATCCGGCATAGCGGCAATAAAATTAGCGCGCATTTCTGTCAATGCATCGGCTTGCATGGTAGCCGCTTGCTGTTGTAAATCCGTATAGAGATTTTGATTAAGTGACTCAAATATGGAGCTGAACCCCTGCTGTAACTGTGTTTGATATTGACTAATGGATTGCGCTTGAAACGCGTTCATCTCAGCATTAATGGTGCTCATCATCCGCGCGCCTATCTCCGATTGCAGCACCTCCATATTCGCATTAATTTGCGTGCTGGCCTGCTCTACCGCCGCTTGCATGTCTTCCGACAGCATGGCGTCTGCCTTAGAAATCGCAGCTGTCTGCAGATTAGCGATTCTTTGCTCCAAATCACTATACACATAGTCAGCAGTAGCTTGATACATGCGCGGTAACTCAGTTTTTAAATCTGCTTTGGTTTTATCGACAAAATCTACGGTGCGCGCCTCTATACTGGCCTGCGTTTGTATTACCTCATCTTGCAAATCTTGCAATAGTTCGGCCCTGAGTGCTTGACGCACGCTTTCTGTTACTGTTTTTGCAATATCCGCCTCTAATCTTGGCTTAATATGCGCTGCGATACGCGCAATCAATTCAGGCGTGATTAGGGTGGCATCGTCTCGTCTTTGGCTTGGCTCAGATTCAGCCAACGACTTAGGTTGGTAAACTTCTGTCAGTAATGGGATTTTTTTGTCTGCCACAATAGCCTCATTTAAGTTTGTGCATGGTTAATATTCTTAACTTCATAGCCCCTGTCGCGATAAAATTTATAGCGTGCGCGCGCAGCCACTTTATCTTGCTCGTCCTCGCCCACCAACTCAACCAACTGTGTAAATCGACTAAAAAAACTCGGCCCAACCTCTGCAAAATTAATCAGCATATCATCTTGCAACAATGGATTGTGTTGCCAATGAATAATCACCGGCGTTTGCTGGGCAAGCACATTATCGACCAGCACATTCGGCGCAAACCCTTCTACTTGTTGCTGCCATAAGCTTGCGCTAATTTCGCTGGCACTTCCTTGATTATCGGCCAAAACGGTTACTTTGCGCCGCTTGAGAAGCGCGCCTTGCACCAGTTCTGCCAGCAATTGCTGCTTATTCGCCACATTAAAATAAAAATCGATACGCGTCATTGAATATTATTTAACGGCACTACTTTTAGTACGATTGACTAAAAATGTAGTGAGCAAGGGCACTGGACGTCCAGTACCGCCTTTTTCCTTACCGCTTTTCCACGCTGTACCTGCAATATCCAAGTGTGCCCAATCATATTTCTTGGTAAAGCGGGATAAAAAGCAAGCCGCCGTAATGCTGCCACCCGCACGGCCACCAATGTTCGCCATATCGGCAAAATTGCTATCCAGTTGTGTTTGAAACTCTTCCCATAACGGCATATGCCAAGCACGGTCATGCGCTTTTTCACCTGCAGCCAGCAATTCAGCGGCTAATGCATCTTTGTTACTGAATAAACCACTCGGATGATGTCCTAGCGCAATCACGCAGGCACCTGTCAGCGTCGCTATATCCACCACTGCGCTTGGCTCAAACCGCTCAGCATAAGTGAGCGCATCGCACAAAATCAGGCGGCCTTCAGCATCGGTATTCAGCACTTCAATGGTCTGGCCAGACATACTGGTCAAAATGTCACCAGGCTTAATTGCACCGGCATCGGGCATATTTTCGCAAGTAGCAATCAGGCCAATAGCATTGATGGCCAGGTCCAACTCACCGATGGCTTTAAACGTCCCTAAGACACTTGCTGCGCCACACATGTCATATTTCATTTCATCCATTTCAGCACCAGGCTTCAATGAGATGCCGCCGGTATCAAAAGTAATACCCTTGCCTACCAGCACGGTTGGCTTTTGCTTTTTATCGCCTTTTAGATGCTGCAGCACAATAAAGCGCGGCGGTTCTACACTGCCTTGCGCCACACCTAAAAATGAGCCCATTCCTAGTTTTTCAATCTCTTCTTTTTCCAGCACTTCTACTTTAAAACCATAAGCTTTTGCCAACGTCTTGGCTTGCTTGCCCAAATATGTTGGTGTGCAAATATTGGGCGGTAAATTGCCTAAATCTTTGGCCAAACTCACACCGGAACCAACTGCCAAGCCATGTTTAAGGCCAGCTTCTGCTTGTGCGTTGTCTGTTTTTTGTACAAAAATGGCCATTTTTTCTATGGCCAAAGGCTCAGCTTTTTTAAGCTTATTCGCATTCACCTGGTAAGTTGCGTCTGTGACTACCTCAACCAGTTGTGCTACCTTGCTTTGTATATCTGATTTTTTAATCGCTAACTCCGTTAAGTATATCCCAGCATTGCTCACGCCTTTTGGCAACGCTTTAACCGCAGCACGTACTGCTTGGCGATATTGCTTTTCGCTAAATTCTGCCTGTTTACCCAAGCCAACTAACAGCACACGTGTAGCTGTCACGCCGGTCACCGCATGCAGCAATAAGGTAGCGCCTAACTTGCCATCCAGATCGCCGCTTTTTAACACGGCACTTATTGATTTATTTGATGCATCATCTAAACTTTTTGCAGCCTCGCTTAACTTACGCCCTTCAAATACGCCTACAATCACACAATCGTGATGTTGTTTTTCAGGATTTCCGTTTTTTATGCTAAATTCCACTGTTGATTCCTTTATAGTTAAGCTAAATTTACGACGCAATTTTGATATGGGTAATTATCTAGCGTTTCGGCATGAAATCAAAGCGTAAAGTTCAACAAGCTTACATTTGAAATGACAGATTTAAAAAGACTGCTTTGAACATATTTAAAAAATCACTTTCACACGAACTGATCAGCACCGCTGGCGGGATTTTTGTCATTTTAGTTGGCATTATTATCGCTCAGCGTGCCGGCAACCTCATCCGTCTGGCTGCCAAAGGTATTTTACCTAACGATGCTATCAACACTTTGCTGGGTTTTAGCATGGTGCGTTATATGCCGATGATTCTATCGTTGACGATTTTTTTGGCGGTATTACTGACACTTACGCGTTGGCATCGCGATTCAGAAATGGTGGTGTGGTTTAGCTCCGGACTCGGTTTGAATAACTGGATTAAACCTATTTTAACGTTTGCCGTACCTGTGATTGTGGCAATTTCACTGCTGAGTTTTTGGGTGATGCCCTGGGCAGTAGACAAAGTGGAAGACTACCGCATGCAACTGAAAAGCCGGGATGATCTGTCATCTATCAACCCTGGTGTATTCAAGGAATCCAACAACGGTGAGCGCATTTATTTTATCGAAAGCTTTGATGAGCTTGGCAATGTGGTAAAAAATATTTTTGTGCAAACCACCCAGCACAAAAAAACCGGGGTAATTGTGGCCAGCCAAGGCAGCCGAGAAAAAGCAGAAAACGGTGACGACTTTTTAGTCATGGAAAAGGGCCGTCGCTATGAAGCAAAGCCTAATTCGGCGGAGGTTTCTACCACCGAGTTTGAGCGTTATGCTATCCGCGTTGAAACCAAAGAAGTCGCGCGCAAACCGGATGACACCAATGCTAAATCTACTCAAGAGCTGTTAAAGACGACATCACCTGCCGATAAGGCTGAGCTGCAATGGCGTTTAGCGATTCCCGTCTCTGCCCTTATTTTGGTGTTACTGGCGATTCCGCTTAGCTTTGTAGACCCACGTGCCGGTCGATCGCTCAACCTGATTTTTGCACTGGTAATTTATGTAATTTACAACAATATCCTGAGCATTTTCCAAGCATGGGTTACACAAGGCAGACTTAATGCCACCATTGGCTTGTGGCCTGTACACGCGTTTTTTGCACTACTGGTTTTTTATATGTTTTACCGCCGCAATCATCTGTTACCCTTGGTTCCTAAAATCATAGTCCCTAAATTTCCAAGCAGGTGGCTTGATTTAAAAAGAAATCCATAAAGCTAATGCAAATATTTAAACGCTATTTTTGGCAAGAAACCAGCATTAATATCTTAATGATCATGCTTGGTTTGCTAGCCATGTTTTCTTTTTTTGATTTGATTCAAGAGTTGGATAGCCTCGGCCAAGGCAATTACGGCATCACTCAAATGTTGGTGTTTGTGTTGCTAAGCATTCCTGGTCATATTTATGACGTGGTGCCTGTAGCGGTACTAGTAGGTATGATGTATAGCCTTGGTACACTAGCGCGCAATTCAGAACTGGTAGTGATGCGCGTGAGTGGCTTGTCATTGTTGAATATTGGCTGGATTTTAGTCAAGGTTGGGATGTTATTTACTGCACTGACTTTTTTTGTAGGGGAACTCATCACCCCCATTAGTGAAAAAATGGCGCAACGTCTGCGGGTACAAGCCACCGATTCAGTGATTGCACAAGACTTTAAATCTGGCCTATGGGTAAAAGATGGCAAAAGCTTTGTCAATGTAGAAACCGTACTGCCAGATGCAAGTTTGCTGAATGTGCATATTTATGAATTTGACGAAAATTTTAAATTACGCAGCATTAGTGTAGCCAAAAAAGGCCAATATGAAGATGAGCGCTGGGGCTTATCAGAGGTAACGCAAACCAAATTTAATACCTTTAAAAAAATTGAGCAAAATAATATTCAAACGCAAATTTTTAATAAGGCCAATTGGAAATCGTTGATTCGCCCTGAGTTGTTGAATGTGCTTTTAGTCGCACCAGAGAAAATGTCGGTGTGGAATTTATATGCGTTTATCCAGCATTTACAAGCCAATAAACAGAAAACTACCCGTTATGATGTAGCACTATGGTCGAAAATAATTTACCCTTTGGCCTGTATGGTGATGGTAATTCTGGCGTTACCCTTTGGCTTTTTACAACAGCGGGTTGGCGGCACAAGCGCCAAACTTTTCATAGGCGTCATGCTGGGAGTGGTGTATCAAATTATGAACCGCGTGTTTATTCACTTAGGTGTGCTAAATGATTGGCCCCCATTGATGAGCGCCATTACACCCACGATTTTGTTTTTGATTGCAGGATTGGGTTTGATATTTATGATTGAAAGACGCTAGAAATACATTATTAAAAGTTAAACTATCTGTATAAAACGGGTTTTTAGCAATCTATCGTGTAGAAATAAGCCTTGTTTATCTACCAAAGCCCAAAAATAGCCCAGTCCGCAAAACAATAAGGATAAGCTTGCGAGCACATAGCGATATACTGCTTGTTTTGGGCTTAAGATATTATTCTGCTGATCTACCAGCTTGATTTTCCAGGTTTGTGTCGCCAGCGTCTGGCCACTTTTGCTCCAACACCATCCAAAATAGACACCAGTGACCAGCCACAACGCTAATTGCAAACCATAACGCTTGTAGCCAGCACTAGCATCGCCAAATAAGCTGACATAACCCCATGTACACAGCATCCACAACGCAATGAGTAATAGCAACTCGTAAACACAAGCGGCAAATAATTTAAAGCGGGTGGCGTTTGGCCGCATACAATGTTTACAATTTTTTAATTTAAAAAGAATTTTGAATATAAAAAAGCCCGCATGTTTAGCGGGCTAACCATTTTGCATAGATTACAAGTCCAGGTCCGATTCCCAATCAATCGATTCTTTGCGTAATTTTTCACGTTCAGCTTCTGGCAGTTTTTTATACTCTGCCCATTTTTTACGCAACTCAGCTTTTTTTTCATCACTTAACCCATGAAATTGCTGATAGCGTTTGCGCGCATTTTCTCGTTCATATGGCGTCATGCGGCTCCAGCTATTTAGGCGCTTTTGCACAAGCTGTTGTTTTTGCGTATCCATACTCGGGTAAACTTTAGCAATATCCAGCATTTTTTCGCGCTGCCAAGGGCGCAACGTGTCCCATTCCGCACCAAGTGGCGCCAGTACCTTACGCTCAGTATCCGTGAGTTCACTCCAACTTTTCATAGGCACTTGATTGTCGCTAGTAGTACTATCACTGTTACTTAATGACGACTTAACACCGCCTATATCTCCTAATGCGAGATGGCTTTTACTAGACTTTAGCGGTTCGGCTGCATGCAGGTTAGCAACAAAGAGGACGAGTAAAAATAAAAATTTATGCACTGGTACCAATTCCCTATTATTTAATTTTTAATTGTTTTAAATACCGACTACTAAAGCTCAAGTTTGCCGTTGTTGAGTGACGGCTCAAAACCTCTATCTACAAACGCTTCTGGCGGCAAATCTGCACCCAATAAAAACGCATCGCTCGCCTCGTGGTGGCTAAACGCTTGCATTAACACAAAACCTGCAATAATAACGCCTAATATTAAACCAGTACTGGCAATGCGATGGTGTTGAGCCCAAGCGAAGATGCCACTAGAAGTGCCATCTTTGTTTACGCCTACTCCAGAAACTTGCCGGCTATGTGCTTTAACTGCGCGCGCACGTCCATCTTCCAACTGTTTTAGAGTGCGCATACTTAAATTTTTGGCATGCGCATCCAACAAGCTTGCAATTTTTTTGCCTTTCAAATCAGTTTGTTCAGTGCTCTCAATCGTCTCGTGATTAATATTGTCTATCGTCATGACTCTGCTCCTAAATTTGCTAGCGCCCTGCTGCCCAAACCTTGTTTTTCCAGCAAGGCAGCCATGGTATGAACTGCACGCGAGCAGTGCGTTTTAACGCTTCCTTGCGAGCAGCCCATCATTGAGGCGGTTTCTGCTACATCCATATCCTCCCAGTAACGTAATACAAAGGCTTCGCGTTGACGTGGGGGTAGCTTTTCGAGTGCCTTTTCAATCATCCGCATGGTTTGGCTGCGTTCCAGCTGACCCATTGGATTTTCCGACTCGTCGCCCACATCAATGGTGTCTAGCGGGTCACGATCTTCTTCGCCATTTTCGCCTGCGCCAAATGATGAAAGCAACGTTGTCCATAAATTACGCACTTTTTGCCGGCGCCAATAATCTCGCATAGTGTTTTGCAGGATGCGCTGAAATAACATGGGATATTCGTTAACCGGCTTATTGGCATATTTTTCCGCCAGCTTTAACATGGCATCTTGCACGATATCGAGCGCCGCGTGGTCATCGCGCACCGCATATACGGTTTGCTTAAAAGCACGCCGCTCTACATCGCGCAAAAAATCTGATAACTCTTGTGAACTTGCCATGAGGTTTGGGTGTTAAAAAGTAATGCCAGTATATCAGCTTTAGGTTTGTTTCTAATCGTCGCGCTTTTGGTTACAATCACTGCATTTATACTGCAAAGATGTGGCTAACCCATGACCCGTATTTTAATATTGATTGTTTTAGCCTGGATTTTGTATCAGATTATCAAGCGCGTGATTGCAAATGCTAACGCAGAAAGCACTAAGCAAAAAAACGGACAAAACCCTGCTAAAAATCAAGATGAAAAAATGCTGCAGTGTGCACAGTGTGGTTGCCATGTGCCAGAAAGCGAAACCAAGGTGGTCAATCAGCAGATTATCTGCAACAACCCAGACTGCAACAAAATAACGCATGCCGACTGACCTGTTTGCGACCTTAGATAACAACCTCAACGCCACGCGCTGGCGTAGCCTGCAGCTTTATAATGGTTATCGTGTCCTCATCGCATTGCTGTTCTTAATACTACAAGGCTTATTTAGCCGCGATGAGTATGTGCTCAATTTAAGCAGCAATTTATTCTTTACATTGGTGCTGGCTTATTTCATCTTCAGCATTGTGTCTGCCGTCTTTACCTGGCTAGAAAAACCCGATATTGATGTCAGCCTGCCCATACAAATTATCATCGACATTGGCTTTATCGTGCTACTCATGCACGCGCAAGAAGGTAGCCAAAGCAGTATTGGGCTGTTATTGGTAATTGCCATTGCCAGTGCCAGTCTGATCAGCGTAGGTCGCCTAGCCTTATTCTATGCCGCTGTTGCAAGTATAGGCATCTTGCTAGAGCAATCCTACCGCGATATTTTCTTAGATGAAGCGAATAGTAATTTCACGCCCGCAGTATTACTCAGCTTAGGTTGCTTTGCGACAGCCTGGCTCGCTTATAGCTTGGCAAAACGCAGCCAAGAAAGCGAACTGCTTGCTTCTCAGCGCGGTATAGATGTGCAAAACATGGCACAGATTAACGCATTGATCACACACGAAATGGACGATGGTGTATTGGTAGTTGATCATGAATTCAAAGTTAAGCATCATAATATTCAGGCAGTAGTGATGCTTGGGAATGATATGACAACCGACGTTAAAGAGGAGGCAGCGGGTATTTGGCATAACAAGTCACTCAGCGAAATTTCTCCTGAGTTAAATAATATGCTACATGAATGGATGAAAGAAACTGAACCGCCACAAACTTTTTCCCTGACGAATATTTTAAAACTAAACACACAATCACGCGAATTACGTTTAAGACTTTTGCCGACAGGAGAGCGCCGACAGCAAGGTGCCGTCATATTTATAGAAGACTGGTCGCAAATGCAAACTCAAGCACATCAGGTCAAGCTGGCCGCATTAGGACGACTTACCGCCAATATTGCGCACGAAATCCGTAACCCGCTTAGCGCCATCAGCCATGCCAACCAACTTTTGCAGGAAGAGGATAACGACCCAGCTATTAAGCGTATGTTACAAATTATCAGCGATAACGTACAGCGGGTAGACCAGATTATCAAAGATGTGTTGGAGCTCAATCGACGTGACCGCACCAACCAAGAAGCCATTCATCTAGAAAATTTTATTACCGATTTTTACAGCCAATTTTGTGCAGTTGAAAAAATCCCCGACGGTTGCTTTAAGCTAGAGATCAAAGATGCTGACACGCTCGTGTCGTTTGACCGCAGACATTTAAACCAAATATTATGGAACTTGTGTAAAAATGGCTGGCGGCACTCAAAAAATAGTAAAAATAGCCTAAAATTAAGCGTGTCTGTTTCTGCAAAAACACAAATTGTGCATATTGAAATAAGTGATGATGGAGATGGGATTCCGGACAATGTGCGCAGCCATTTATTTGAGCCTTTTTTTACCACAGAAAAAACCGGGACTGGTTTAGGTTTATATATCGCGCGGGAACTGGCCGATGCCAATGGCGCAAAATTGCAATTTAAAACGTCTGGAAACGGTACACAATTTATTGTTTACCTTAAAAAGGTTTAAAGAGGACTTGGGACTTAATGGCACAATTTGATTGCTTAGTGGTTGATGACGAAACCGATATTCGCGAACTGGTGGTTCTGACGCTAGAGCGCATGGATATTCGTGCTGATAGTGCTGGCAATATTAAAGAAGCCAAACAACTTCTTGCGCAGAGAAGCTATGATTTGTGTCTGACCGACATGCGCTTACCAGATGGCCTGGGTTTGGAATTGGTCCAGCATATCTCTGCCAATTACAGCGGTTTGCCTGTCGCCGTCATTACCGCTTATGGCAGTGCGGAAAACGCAGTCTCTGCTTTAAAAGCTGGCGCGTTTGATTATTTAACCAAACCCATATCCCTTAAGCAGTTACGTCCACTGGTGGAATCGGCACTCAAACTATCCAGCTCGGATATCAAAGAAACTAAAAATACAGTAGATTTAATTGGGAGCTCACCAGCGATTGACTATGTGCGCACCATGATAGAAAAGTTGGCGCGTAGCCAGGCACCCGTGTATATCAGTGGTGAGTCAGGTAGCGGCAAAGAACTGGCTGCACGTTTAATCCATAACAACAGCTCACGTAGAGATAAAACTTTTGTCGCCGTCAACTGCGGCGCTATCCCCGAAAACTTAATGGAAAGTGAATTTTTCGGCTACAAAAAAGGTGCATTTACCGGCGCTGCACAAGATACTTTAGGCTTGTTTCAAGCTGCCAATGGCGGGACGTTATTTTTAGATGAAGTGGCAGATTTACCCCTCGCCATGCAGGTTAAATTGCTGCGCGCTATTCAAGAGAAAAAAGTGCGTGCGGTGGGCGGTACCACTGAAGAGGCAGTGGATGCACGTATTATCAGCGCAACGCATAAGAATTTGGGCACCTTGATGGAACAAGGCTTGTTTAGGCAAGATTTGTATTATCGCCTCAATGTCATACAGCTGAAAATGCCTTCGCTCAGAGATCGACCTGAGGATATTCCTGAGCTCATGCAAAAGTTATTACAGAAAATATGCGCTGCGCAATCGATTGCGGTTCCTGTCATTGAAGATAAAGCACAAAAACTGATTGCCGAACTGCATTTCGCAGGTAATGTGCGTGAGCTGGAAAACATGCTTGAACGTGCGCTGGCATTATGCGATGGTCAGAAAATTACTACCGATGATTTGTTTATGTACGATGAGGCCAAGCTGAATAAGCCAGTCGGCAGTCAGGCCGACCAGCATGACTTTGATTCCAGTAAATCAGCAGAGTTTGGTCTGCCAGAATATCTTGAAGACATCGAGAAACGCGCCATTATTAAAGCACTGGAAAAATCTAATAACAATAAAACAGCTGCAGCTAAATTGTTAGGTGTAAGCTTTAGAACGTTAAGATACAGGCTGACCAAGCTTGGTTTGGCAAAGGATGAAGCGAGTGATTTAGAAGAAGATGAATAACATAAAATGCCCTGTAGGCCATAATTCATGCGGCCTACAGGATTAAATTAAAAACACGTTAAGTTAAAACACTAAGATAGTGCAATCGCCAGATAGGTCAAGTACATCGCACCATTTACCAGTAAATGCCATACGCGAATGCCGCCTTTAGCCACCAAATAGCGCAACCAAACCGCCGCAACCAGCGTAATAATAATACCCCACAGCACTTCCTTACGTGGCTCCCATGGCGTCAGCATGATGCCAATAGCAGGTAGCAGCGTGCCTTGAAACACCATCGCGCCTGTGATATTGCCAAACGCTAGCGTATCTTTACCTTTGCGTATCCACAAAATACTGTTGACCTTTTCTGGCAGCTCAGTAGCAATCGGAACAATTAATAATGACAACAACAAGGCAGAAATACCAATAATTGCAGCAACTCCTTCCACTTGATTAATAAAACCTTTTGCGCCAAGTATCAGCAACGCTAGGCCCAATATCATTTGCAAAATGATAATTGCCATATTATTTGGTAAACCTATTCTGCATAAATACATATCACTTTGCGCTTCCGTGGCATGACCCTCTTCAACCAAAGCTTTCGATGCGCTAATTGTCATCATCACATACACAAAATATGTCAGCACCATACACGCACCTATGCCATAACGAACTACTGGCAGGGTATGTGGCACATACATGGCCACAGCCGCTATTGCAAATGCAAAAATAAAAAAGTTTAAATCGCGCACTAAGCCTGTACGCTCCGGACGCAAATGTCCTTGTGTACCACGGCGCTTCCATACAGAAATCGTCATCAGCGCTAATGACAATGTCGCCAGCATCAACGGAGCACCCAATATGGCACCCACCCCAATATCATGCCCTGCGCCAGAACCTACTGTGGCAGAGGTATATGTAAATAT
Organism: Methylotenera sp.; assembly: GCA_036676175.1. GTDB lineage: Bacteria > Pseudomonadota > Gammaproteobacteria > Burkholderiales > Methylophilaceae > Methylotenera_A. Next base: position 24,628 of record JAKFDL010000089.1, read on the forward strand.
TGCTAATAACGGCACTAAGGTTTCAGGCAAAGCCGTGCCAACTGCCGCAAATATAGAGCCCGTCACACCCTCTGAAATACCGAGTTTTTCGCCCAAATGCTCCAACGCATTCGTAAAAACCTCCGCTGCAATTAAAATTATCACCAACATCACCAAAAGCTGCACAAATATCATGGGTTTACCTTTACAATTAAAAATTACGATTAAAACCTTTAATAAACATAATTTTAGCCGATAACTCGCCAAACTGCATGCCGAAAAGTGAATTAAAAAATCCACCCTACACACTAGATGCAGACGGCTTTGTAAAAGAAGCAACCCAAATCGCCTCTCCGAATTACGATCAACGCCCTGATAATACAAAAATTGATTTAATCGTAATCCATAACATCAGCCTGCCACCTAATGAATACGGCGGTGCGGGGGTGATGCAGTTATTTACGAACACGCTTAACCCTAACGAGCATCCGTATTATGCCGAAATTTATACGCGCAAAGTCTCCTCGCATTTTTTTATTCGGCGCGATGGCGAACTGGTGCAATTTGTTTCCACCTTGCAGCGTGCATGGCATGCGGGTGCATCAAAATGGCAAGCGCGCGAACGTTGTAACGATTTCTCAGTCGGAATTGAGCTGGAAGGCAGTGACTACGAAGCATTTGAAACGCGTCAGTATAAAACGCTAAAAAAATTAATTACCTGTTTAAAAAGCAACTATCTCATTCAAGACGTTGTCGGACACTCGGATATCGCCCCTGGTCGCAAAACTGACCCCGGGCCTTGCTTTGACTGGCAGGAAATTAATTAAGCTATAAATTAGCAGTTAAATTAAAAAAATTAAAGATTCGCTTATGCAAAAAATTAGCACCTACTTTTTCATCAGTTTACTCAGCACCTTATTATTGGCATGCGGAGCAAGCGGCGATGAAGACGCAGAAAAAAATGGGGATAAAAGGGATATTAAACCTACCTTAGTGACCGTCACCCAGGTAAAAAACCAAGCGGTTGAAACCACTGAGACAACAATAGGCTCACTAGAAGGATTAATCGATCCAACTGTTGCTTCAGAACTAGCTGCGCGCGTGGTGAAAGTACATGTCAACCCAGGTGAGACGGTGAATAAAGGGCAGTTGGTAGCAACATTAGATGCGACGGATTTTGGGATGCAACGCAATGAACAACAAGCTGAAGTGGCACGCATACAAGCATTAATTGATAACCAAGCAAAAATTGTGGCGCGCAATCAGGCCTTAGTAGATAAAAAATTTATCTCACAGAACGTAGTAGATAATGATATTGCACAACAAAGAGTGCTTAAACAACAGCTTGAAGCAGCAAAAGCACGTGTTGGCAGCATCAACCATAACAGCAGTAAAGCCAGGATTATTGCCCCTGTCACTGGTGTTGTAGAGAAAAAACTGGTGGATACCGGTGATTTTGTGCAGGTAGGTGACCCGATTGTACAAATTATCTCCAAGCAACGACTGCGCGCGCACTTGCCTTTCCCTGAGCACATTGGTGCCCAACTCAAACCGGGATTAAAAGTACGTTTAAGTACGCCCACTAGCGATAAACCTGTGGATAGTGTCATTCGCGAACTAAAACCAATGATTACTGAAGGCAGCCGCACCATCGATGTGATTGCCGATGTGGTGGATGAAACCAGCTGGCAACCGGGCGCCAGCGTAACGGGTACTGTGGTTTTAGGCGAGCAAAGCGCAGCCATGATGATTCCAGAGCAAAGTTTGGTGTTGCGTCCAGCTGGCGAAGTCGTGTATGTGGTGCGCAATAATGTTGCTTACCAGACCGTTATTAAAACGGGCTTACGGCAAGACGGCCTAATCGAAATTTTAGAGGGGCTATCTGCCAACGATATCATTGTGGTCGATGGCGCAGGTTTTCTAACGGACAAGGCTCGAGTAAGCATTCAGCCAAGCAATAAACAATAAATAAAAATTCAAAGTTCTAAATCAGGCAAGGCGCGAGCAAAAATTGTGACGACGCATATGTTTGATTATGTAAGGAGTAATTTTTTGCAAGAATATTTGTATGCAACGCAGCTTGATAACGAAGTTTGGATTTTCAAATGACATTGCCTGAATTATCCATCAAACGTCACGTGCTCGCTTGGATGCTGTCTGGCGTCATTATCCTGTTTGGCTTAATCGCATACCAACGCATCGGTATCGACCGTATTCCCTCAATTGATTTCCCGGTCATTATGGTCAACACGGTATTGCGCGGTGCAGACCCTGACGTGGTGGATACCAGCATCACCAGCGTCATCGAATCCGCCATCAACACCACGCCTGGCATTGAACATATTCAATCTGCCTCTTCACCTGGCGTCTCCACTATCAGTATCACTTTTGAATTAAGTAAAGATATTGACGTGGCTTATAACGAGGTACAGGCCAAGGTCAATCAAATACTACGACGCCTTCCAACCGATACTGACCCGCCAGCTGTTTACAAAGTAGATACCAATGCGGCACCTGTGATTTGGTTATCGCTCACTGGCGACCGCACCATTCAGCAACTTAACTTATACGCCAATAACGTACTCAAGAAAAAGTTTGAAACAATCAATGGTGTAGGTGAAGTCCGATTCGGCGGAAAGCGTGACCGTGTGATTCGTGTCAATGTTATTCCCGAGCGGATGGCGGCTTATAAGCTAAGTGCAACAGACTTAATTGCTGCATTTAGTCGCGAACATGTGCAGTTGCCAGGTGGCTTTTTAGTCAGCAACCAAGCTGAGAAACTACTTAAAATCGACCTAGAGTTTCACAGCACTAAAGAACTGGCTGATATGGTTGTCGTCACGCGCGAAGGCGTTGCGACACGCCTGAAAGATATTGCCACCATCGAAGATGGCATTACCGATAATCGTCAGATTGCACGTTATAACGGCAAGCCGGCGGTGGGTATTGGTATGGTTAAAATCGCCAACGCCAATACTGCAGAAATTATTGAAGAAGTGATCCATAGGCTGGATAACGAGGTAAGGCCTAGCTTGCCTCCTGGCATGCAATTAGAAATATCCACCAACGATTCTATTTTTATTAAACAAATGGTGGCTGGCTTAAAAGAACACTTGGTAGAAGGTACCCTATTTGCCGCACTGATTGTGCTGATTTTTATGCGTTCATTTAGCTCTACATTGATGATATGTTTAGAGATTCCAGTTTCGCTGCTTGGCGCGATTGCGGTCATGTACTTTGCTGGCTACACCTTTAATAGTATGACCTTACTAGCTTTGCTGCTGCTAATTGGCGTGGTGGTGGATGACGCGATTGTGGTGCGAGAGAGTATATTGCGGCACATGTCGGGCGAAGTCGGCACAGGCATCAGCACCGCGGACTTAAAAAATCCGCAAAAAGTAGCTGTGTTTCGCAAGCTGGCGACACTGAATGGTAGCAATGAAGTGGTGTTTGCAGTGCTTGCCTCATCGCTATCGTTGGTATGTATTTTTGCGCCGGTCATTTTTATGGATGGCGTGATTGGTATGTTTTTCGAGTCATTTGCGGTGGTGGTGACGTTTGGGGTATTGGTATCTTTATTCGTATCGCTCACCTTGACGCCAATGCTGTGTTCTCGTTATTTAAGTGTCACCGCAGCTGACAATGCACTTTATCGCATGTTTGAGCGCGGCTTAAACCGCATGGATAACGTGTATCAAAAATTACTCGCCATGGCATTACATCATCGTGTCGCAGTACTGCTATTTACCTTAGTGTTTGTGCTGGCAAGTGGCTATTTATCCCTGAAGTATGTCGCCAAAGACTTTGTGCCAGAGTCTGACGAAAGCAGCTTCAGCATTAATGTTAAAACACCATTAGGCTCCAACTTGGAATATACCGACTCAAGAATGAAACTGGTTGAATCGGTGCTAGCCAGTCATAACGATGTAATCGAAAGCTACTACTCCAACATTGGGGCAGGTTCGCGTGGGCAGGTCAATCAAGGCAGCGTCAGTGTACGCCTCAAACCTAAAGATGAACGTGACATCAGCCAACAAGAACTCATGAAGCAACTTAAAGTAGAGCTAGACGTCATTCCTGGTGTGCTGGCCATTCCATCACCGAAATCTGTGATAGGTGGACAGCGATCAGAGAAGTTACAGTTCAACCTCACTGGTGCAAATTTGCAGGAAATTGGCCGCATTTCGCAACAATTACGACAAACGCTTACTGAAAATGGCAATTTAGGCAAAGTGGATGTAGATGTGCAGCTGGATTTACCGCAGCTAAAAATGCAAATTGACCGCCCACGAGCCGCCGCGCTGGGTTTAAATGCAAACGAGATTGCGACTGCGGTTTCACTCTATGCAGGCGGTATTAATATAGCCACCTATAACGACACTACCAGTGACGGTCAGCGCTATGATATTCGCTTAAAAGCGGGTGATGATGTGCTAAAAACAGCGGCCGATTTAAGTAAGATTTACTTGCGTAGCAGCAGTGGCGAATTGATACGCTTGGATGCCGTGGCTAGCTTTAAAACAGAATTAGGCGCAGCAGTAATAGGCCGTTACGACTTGCAATATGCAGTCAATTTTTATGCTAACCCGACGCTGCCATTGGGTGAAGCGGTAGATCTTGTGAATAAAGTGGCAGCAGAAATTGTGCCGCCAACTTACACGCTCAAATATACCGGTCAAGCGGAAGAGCTGAGCAAAACCATGAAAAACTTACAGTTTGTATTTTTACTGGCATTCATACTGCTTTATATGGTGCTGGCCAGCCAATTTAACTCTTTCGTTCAACCATTAATTATTATGCTGGCACAGCCTCTCGCTATCATTGGCGGGTTGATTGCGTTGCTTATTTCTGGTGATACCCTCAATATATTCTCGATGATTGGGTTGGTACTGCTAATAGGCTTGGTGGCAAAAAATTCAATCCTGCTGATTGATTTAACCAACCAATTAAGGGACAAAGGTGCCAGTATAGATGCCGCGCTAAGAGAGGCCTGCCCAGTCAGATTACGGCCAGTGGTGATGACATCACTGACGATAATTTTAGCGCTACTACCTGCTGCCATCGGCTTGGGTGCTGGATCAGAAACCAATAAGCCACTGTCTGTCGCCATCATTGGCGGCATGATTTCTTCTACTTTGCTTACTTTGGTAGTGGTACCTGCCGCCTACTCGCTGGTGATGAATGCCATAGAGAATTTTCACGCTAGGAGGTTATTAAAACACACCAGTTAGGCTGGTATTCTCGAGGCAACGCTCAAATGTAAAGCATGCTACCTTAAAGGCGCTTTTTAAGGCTAAATCACCAGCTTTGCTAAATTAAATCACCAGCTTTGCTAAATACTGCAAGTTTAGACCTTCGACTTTTGGTTGCCACAAATCTGATTTAACAGGAAACTCTGCAAACTCTCCCGTGCGCTTGTAGCCAAGCCGCTCGTAAAACGCAATCAGCTCATGCCGAATAGAAATGACCGCCATATGAAAGCCTACTACGCGCCACTCTCTTAGCGTCATGGCTTCTGCGGCTTGTATCATTTTTTTGCCATAGCCTTTGTTTTGCAGGCTAGGCTTTACGGCGATCATGCCAAAGTGCACCGTATCTTTAAAGGCCAGTTCTTGCCACTCGCAACAAATCGTAGCCACAATTTCATCTTTTAGTACGCCAATTAAAACAAAAGCATTTTCACGTTTGATGATGTTGGCAATTTCTACCGTGGTGGTGCGCAAGCCCTCTAAAATATCGGCCTCAGTGGTCCAACCTTTGCGGCTGGTTTCACCGCGATAAGCCGCATTCACCAGTTTTGCAACGGCTTCGGCATCTACCAATTCTGCCTTGTAAAAATTGAGCATGGTGTTAATTAAACAATTGAAAATTGAACATACTGAAAAAGTTAAAAAACTGTTGGATTAAGGCTTATCCACGAGCTTTTGCACCACCAAGCTACCAATCATATCGCCCTGTACATTGACCGTAGTACGCAAGGTATCAAGCAATCGATCGATCGGTAACAAAATAGCTATCGCCTCTGCAGGCAAGCCCACACTTTGCAAAACCATTACCATGGTTACCATACCTGCACTGGGAATGCCCGGTGCGCCAACTGCTGCAATCATGGCAGTGACAAACACAATCATTTGCTGAGTTAAATTAAGGTCAATACCAACTAGGTTGGCAATAAATAAGGCAGCGGCAGCTTCATACAATGCCGTACCGTCCATATTAATGGTGGCGCCCAGCGGCACGACAAAACCCGCGATTTCTGGCTTTACATGTAAATGTTGCGTGGTGCAGCGCAGAGTGACTGGCAACGTGGCGCTGCTGGAACTAGTGGCGAATGCTGTCACTAGCGCTTCGCGCGCACCTCGCCAAAACCATAAAGGCGTTTTACCAGTAATTAAGTACAATAGAAATGGCAATATCACTACACCATGTAATAACGTAGTACCAATCACCACCGCCATAAACTTGGCCATAGTGCCCAGCATGGCAGTATCCTGCGTAGCAACCAGTTTAATGAGAAGTGCTGCAATGCCCAACGGTGCCAACACCATCACCCAACTGACAATCCGCATGGTGATTTCAAGACCTTCTTGCAACAGATTGAGTATATTTTTATAGCGCTCACCCCCCATCACTAGTGCAACGCCTAATATCAGCGCAAATATCACCACTGCCAGCACGTTACCATCAGCCAAGGCCTGAAACGGATTCATAAAAAGGCCGTGTAAAAACTGTGCAAAGAATTCGGGTAGCGGTAACTGTTGCGTTTTAAATTCGCCCATGGCATCGGCAAACATGGCAATTTGCATACCTACGCCAGGTTTAAAATAATTGCTAGCCACCATGCCCAACGTGATGGCGATGGCCATGGTAAAAGCGAAAAATACCAAAGTGCTTACCCATACGCGGTGCATCTGCTGATGTTGACGCAAGTTGGCAATACCCACCGCTATGCTGCAAAACACCAGCGGGATTAAAATCATTTTTAGCAAATCGATAAACAGCGTGCCAATGAGGCCAGCCGTGTACAAGCCACCTTTGACTAAACCATTATCAGCACCAAGCGAATGAAAATATAGCCCAATCACCACCCCAACAACTGCAGCAACTAAAATTTGAATGTTGAGGCTAGGCAGTTTCATTCGTTCGATTCCATTTAAGTGGCTTTTCTCTCAAACACCGCCGCAAAAAAGCCATCGGTGCCATGCAGATGCGGTAGCAGTTTTAAATAACTCCCTGTGTCTAAATGAATTTGCTGCTGTGCCAATATTGCATTGGCTGGCACTAAAACAAAATCAGGATTCGCAGCTAAAAATGCCTCAGCAATTGCCTCATTTTCATCCTGCAACAAACTACAAGTGGCATAGATCAAACGTCCGCCCGCCTTGGTGAGCTTTGCAGCACGTGCTAAAATATTGGTCTGCTTCACGTTTAGCTCTGCAATATCAGAGGCTTCGAAGCGCCATTTTAAATCGGGATTTCTTCTTAAAGTCCCCAGCCCGCTACATGGCGCATCCACTAACACGCGGTCAAATTTTCCATTGAGGCGTTTCAGTTTTTGGTCATTCTCACCCGTAATAACTTGTGCGTGCAGGTTAGATAAACCCGAACGTTTTAAGCGTTGGCCCAAATTATGCAAACGTTTTTCTGAAATATCGAATGCATATAAACGTCCGGTATTTTTCATCAGCGCACCAAGCGCCAAACTTTTACCGCCCGCACCCGCACAGAAATCTGCCACCATTTGTCCGCGTTTTGGTGCCACCAAGTAAGCCAGCAACTGGCTGCCTTCGTCTTGCACTTCAATCTTGCCTTCGGTAAATAGTACATGGCGGCTAATCCCCATACGATTCGGCATACGGATGCCGATGGGCGAATGCGGTGTGATGGCAATAATGTCTTCGTTGGAAGTATTTTCTGCCAACATTTTTTTCAGCACGTCTTCGCGATTACCTTTGATAGTGTTGACGCGCAAATCGAGGCTGGCTTGCTCAAACATGCTGCGGCAAATCGTCAGTGCTTCTGCCTCACCATATTGCTCCACCAGTTTCGCCCACAGCCAATCGCGCACATCGGCCTGCACGGCTAATGGTAAATTTTCGGTTGATTTAGCTTTGATGGCTTGCGCCCATTCGGTTTGCTGCTCGTTTAAAATTGGCTCTAATTCGCGAATACTCTTACCTTCAACTTTAACTAACCACGCCAAAATGAGCTTGCGCGCGTCATCGGGGTCACCTTCCTCATTCGCCGCGACAGTACTTAAATAGCGCAAACGACGTAGCACGCCATAAACACTCTCTGCCACAAAGGCGCGCTCTTTGGTGCCAAGTTCGCGATTGTTGCGAAAAAATTCGCTGAGTTTAGCATCTGCCGGGCTGTTAAACTCCAGCAGATTAGTGAGTACCATGGCGGCTTGACGGAGTAAATTTGCGTTCATTGTTTTCTTAAATATAAATATTGTTTGGATAAATTATTGTTGGTTACTTGTTTATTGATTAATCACAGGCCGGTTAGTAGTAATACGTGTTGCCAGCATTTCCACTACACTACCATCGCTTTCTATTTTACGGATTTTTACTGGTGCGTACTGATAATCTATAGCCAGCCACAACTCAGTTTTTTCTTCTTCACTGTTACCACTGTGTAAAATATGAATGGTTTTTAGCTCACCCAGTGGCGAATTTACTTGCTCCTCACCTTCAAAACTATAATCATAAATGTGCAATTTCTTACCATTTACAATAGACAACTGCATGTGCTGCAAGGGCGCTACATGCATAAACTGATACATAAAGCTGAGTAAATCCTGTGTGTCATCGGGCAAATTTTCTGTTTTTGTGCCTTTTGCGGTTTGCAAGGTCACTTTTTTAGCTTGCCAATCAAAGTTAGCAAAACGCGTTTTATCAGTTTTTTTCCCAAACTGGTACAAATAATGGTGGGGCTGAAGACCAAACTTAGTCAGTTCACCCTCACTCGTTTGCAATAGTTCTGGAAATAAGAGAGCCATGATGCCGGTACCCTTGGTGAGCCAACTTATCTGATATTGTTTATTTTCTACTAAGTTATAGATAATTTTTGCTTTGCCTTCAGCGCTGCCATCTATTTCAGTACGTACATCAAACTCAGTTTCTATATATTGATAAGCGTTTTCGTTAATCACCAAGCCTCTATCCTCTGGCTGCACCTGATTTTCAGATGGCTCTGGCTGGTCATTTACCTGGGGCGGGACAATTGGTTCTTGCTCAATTGGTTCTTGCTCAATTGGTTCTTGCTTAGGTTCAGCTTCTACCGCAACAGCGGCTTCCTGGCTAGCTTCTGGCGCGAGCACCCGAGAAGGCTCATCAATATTAGCTTCTGGAGATGCTTCTATGACCTCAGGCTCAGTCGTTGTGACTGTTTCAGATAACGGTATTATTAGGTTTTGAGGCACCACTTTTGGCATTTGAATGCGCGCTTCAATCAAATGCATCTCTTTTTTTAGCGCAGGTAACGAAAAATCCATATTGCCAAAGAAAATAGTATGCAGGGATGCTGAAATTACGATTGCTAATCCCAGCCTTTTAGTTGCTGGCTCCTGCAAAATTTCAACAAACTTATTCCACATGAATGTTGATCAAGGTTTGCTCAAAACTATCGCCATCTTCATCAGTAAGCGAGTAACGCACTGGTAAGTAAAATTTTTCTTCTGCCAGCCAGAGCTGTTTTTTCTCTTCGCCCGCTTTGGCTTGGTTAGAGATGTGCAGCGTTTTAAAGCTTTTATTGCCTGCTTCCAATTTTGTTCCATGCGCCAGCACCTTGTATTGATATTGGCTTAATCTTTTACCCGTAGTCAGTGTTACTTTTACCTCTTCTTTAGTAGGCGGGTTATACATAAACTGATAGACGTAACTGGCTAAATCCTGCGTGCCAGGCTCCAGTTTCTCGGTTCTAGTCTCGCCTTTAACTTGCATGGTAAGCAGATTTTTAGCCCAATTAAAATCAGCGATCAGGGCTTTTTTAGCACTTTTCCCCTGATGTAACTCAAAATGGGATGGCTTCAGGCCAGATTTAGTTACCGTTCCTGCGCTAGTGAGCACCCGCTCACCCATTAGCGCATATACACCTAAACCTTTAGTCACAGACTTAATCTGGTATTGTTTGCCTGTTTGCGTAAAACTTTCAGTCACCTTGGCAAATTGCTCGCCATTACGGCTAACGTCGTATTCAAGTTGAATATTTTTGGGGAATGCGGTTGCTAAATTTGCGCCAAATAAAAATACTGGCAAAATTAAAAGAATGATTAATTGCTTGAGTTTCAACATGTGCTTCTTTCAAAAAACATTTCTTTAAAAAAATTAGTGAAACTACGTTAACGCACTCATGAAAATTGCGTTGTCTATCCGATTACCACTATCGGATTACTACTATCGCATTGCCATTGGCTAAATGACTATCGTAGGCGCCTCATCCGTTTGTTGGGTACGAATCCGGCCAATCTCATATACGGTTTCACCCATAGCTTCGAGTAATTTCTTAGCCTGCTCCACATGCGCCTGATCTAGTATCACTGCCATGCCAATCCCACAGTTAAAGGTTTTATACATTTCAGTATGGGTAATATTGCCTTGCGTTTGCAGCCATTTAAACAGCGGCGGCAAATCCCAGCTTTTTGCACTGATTTCTGCAGCTAAACCAGCAGGCAATACCCGTGGAATGTTTTCTGTAATGCCGCCACCCGTGATGTGTGCCATGCCTTTTACGGGCAGCGTTTCTATCAGCTTAAGCAACGACTTTACATAAATCTTCGTAGGTGCCATGACGACATCTTTGAATTTTCGACCATGAAAATCCGATTCAAAATCAATGCCTGATTTTTCAATCAGCTTACGAATAAGCGAATAGCCGTTGGAATGTGCGCCACTTGAAGCCAAGCCCAATATCACATCGCCCGCGGCAATCGACGTCCCATTGATAATATTTTCTTTATCGACACAGCCCACCGCAAAACCAGCCAGATCATACTCCCCTGCTGGGTACATGCCTGGCATTTCGGCGGTTTCACCACCCACCAATGCGCAGCCAGATTGCTCGCAGCCCTCGGCAATGCCTTTAATCACTTGCGCCGCGGTACCGACTTCCAGCTTGCCACAGGCAAAATAATCCAAGAAAAATAACGGCTCGGCACCTTGCACCAAAATATCATTCACGCTCATAGCGACTAAGTCAATACCCACCGTGTCGTGCTTATTCAACTCAAACGCCAATTTAAGCTTAGTACCAACCCCATCCGTGCCAGACACCAAAATCGGCTCTTTAAACTTTTTCGGCACGGCGAATAACGAGCCAAATCCGCCAATGCCGCCCATCACCTCAGGCCGCATGGTGCGTTTGGCAAAAGGCTTTATTTGTTCCACAAGTGCGTCGCCTGCTTCAATATCGACGCCTGCGTCACGGTAGCTAATGGAGTTTGTGGTAGTGGTATTATTCGTCAAAAGCTTGCTCGCTTATCTATCTTAATGTTAATTGCTAAAGTTTAAATGTCGTACTATGACTTAATGTTGCTTAATTTTAAGTATAATTTGCTGAGTTAATATTTTAACGCACTATCTGCAATCAACCTATGGTCAAACAAGCAAAAAACAATAGTGCCGCCAAATTTATATCCAGTAACCGCTGGCTGATTCTGAGCATAGGTTTTGTATTACTACTCTATGTGTTACTGCCTGTACTCTCGCCCTTTTTAATTGCAGCAGTTCTCGCCTATATTTGCGATCCGCTGGTGGATAAAATCAGTGCGTGGGGTTATAAAAAATATCAAGTTGGTCGAACCACTGCTACCGTATTTGTCATGCTGGCTATTTTGGGTGGCATTACCTTACTATTATTAATCGTCATCCCCTTAATACAAAACCAATCACAACTTATTGTAGAACGCTTACCCAGCATGGTTGACAATTTACGCGCAACAATCGAGCCTTGGCTAAAAGAGACATTTGGCATTAGCTTTGCCATTGATAGTGCGTACCTAGAAGAGATTATTAGCAAAAATTGGAAAACAGCAGGCAATTTATTAGGGAGCTTGCTGCAAACTGCAGGTACCAACACCATGGCACTAATCGGGGTGGTGGCAAATATTTTGTTATTACCAGTCGTGCTGTTTTATTTACTGCGCGATTGGGATCAGTTTATTGCAGGCATTGGCAACTTGATTCCACGAGATTTAATTGAAAAAACCACCGATTTAGCCAAAGAAATTGATCAAATGATGGCGGAATTTTTGCGGGGGCAATTAACGGTGATGCTGATTATGAGCGTTTTATATTCTGCCGGTTTATGGCTGGCGGGTCTGGATAATGCACTGCCAATCGGCATTATTGCAGGGTTATTAAATTTTGTGCCTTACTTAGGTCCTGCGCTAGGTATGGGTTTAGCGTTGTTAGTTGGCGCATTACAATTTAATACTTTTAGCGAAATCATTCCTGTACTGGCTGTGTTTGGCATTGGCCAACTCATTGAAAGCAACTACATCACCCCTAAACTGGTAGGCGAGCGTATCGGCTTACATCCGGTAGTGGTGATTTTTGCATTACTGGCAGGCGGCCAATTATTTGGTTTTGCAGGCGTACTGCTGGCCTTACCCGTGAGTGCGACAATTGCTGTGCTCCTCATGCATGCCAAAGATAACTATTTAGATAGCGATGCCTACCTAAAATAAGCTAGTAGAATAAGTTAGCACAACAAGGCATGAAGCAATTATTACTTGATATTAAACCCGCCGCTGCGCCGTCGTTAGACAATTTTATTGTAGGCCGCAATGCAGAAGCACTCGCCAGCTTAAAACAAGCCATAGCTGGCCGTCAGCCTAGATTTATCTATTTTTGGGGTGAATCTGGCAGTGGAAAAAGCCATTTACTATCGGCCTGTGAGGCAATATCCATGCGGGTTGCAGACGATGTGCATTTGCTTGATAATGAAGCACAAATTGCTTTATTTAACATCTACAACCAGCAAAAAGAAACTGGCAGTATGCTGATTACCGCCGGCTTGCATGCCCCCACGCAAATGGGTCTGCGCGATGACTTGGCAACAAGATTGGCTTGGGGCTTAGTGTATCAACTACACCCACTTAACGATGATGAAAAAGCTAATGCCCTCAAAAACCACGCGCTAGAGCGTGGCATGAAGCTGCCCGATGAAGTGACGGATTATTGTTTACGTTATTTGCGCCGCGATTTACCCTCGTTGATGGCAGTGCTAGATGCGTTAGACGAATGGTCACTCACTGAGAAAAAGCCTGTCACAGTGCCAATGCTGAAGAAGTTGCTGCAATTGGATTTAAACATTTAACTTGCGGTAAAATAACGCCATTGATAGATAGAAACTATCCTAAAGGCGCACCATGTTACGTATTACTGAAATAAAACTCCCTGTTGAAAACGCACCCTCTCTCACGCATGAGATGGATACCATCCAGGCTGCTCTATTAAAACGCCTGCAAATTCCCACGGCTGATTTAATAGGCTTCAGCATTTTTAAACGCGGTGTCGATGCACGTAAATCCAACCATATTTTGTATGTATATTCGCTGGATTGTGAAGTGAAAAATGAAGCAAAAATTCTCGCCAAATTTGCCAAAGATGTGCACATTAAAGCAGCACCAGATACAGAATATAAACCTGTCACCCATCAACAATGCAACCCTAAACTTCGTCCTATCGTTGTTGGCTTTGGCCCTGCAGGCATTTTTGCCGCATTGATTCTGGCGCAAGCTGGCTTTAAGCCGATTGTGCTAGAGCGCGGCAAAGCGGTAAGAGAAAGAACCAAAGATACCTGGGGCTTGTGGCGAAAAGGTAAGCTCAACCCTGAATCAAACGTGCAGTTTGGTGAAGGTGGCGCGGGCACTTTCTCTGACGGTAAATTGTGGAGCCAGATTAAAGACCCAAAACATTATGGTCGCAAGGTGCTGCAAGAGTTCGTAGCGGCTGGTGCACCGCCTGAGATTTTATATGTGAGTCACCCGCACATTGGCACGTTTAGGTTGGTGGGCATGGTAGAAACTATGCGCGAAACCATCATTAAACTGGGTGGTGAGATTCGCTTTGAAAGCCGCGTGGATGACATTGAAATTGTGAATGAGCAGGTACAGGCCGTTATCTTAAAAAGAGGCGAACGCATTGCCACCCATCACCTGATTCTTGCTGTTGGCCATAGCGCTCGCGATACATTTGAAATGCTGCATCGCAATCAGATTTATATTGAGGCCAAGCCATTTTCTATCGGTTTCAGAATCGAACATCCGCAAAGCCTCATCGACAAAGCACGCTACGGCAACAGCTATAGTGAAGATACGCTAGCCAAGTTAGGCTCGGCCGAATACAAACTAGTGCATCACGCCAGCAATGGCCGCAGTGTGTATAGTTTTTGCATGTGTCCAGGTGGCACGGTGGTGGCAGCAGCATCGGAAGAAGGTCGCGTGGTGACCAACGGCATGAGCCAATATAGTCGCAACGAGCGCAATGCCAATGCTGGTATTGTGGTGGGCATTACGCCAGAAGTGGATTATCCAGCGCACCCGCTAGCTGGCATGGAACTACAGCGCCAATTAGAAGCCAAAGCCTATGCGCTGGGAGGCAATAACTACGCCGCTCCTGGGCAATTGATTGGCGACTTTTTAGCCAACAAAGCTTCAACTAATTTTGGCGATGTGCAACCCAGCTACACGCCCGGGGTGCACCTGACGAATCTAGATAGCGCCTTGCCGAAATTTGCGACTGCGGCAATCCGTGAGGCAATCCCGGCATTTGCCAAACAAGTAAAAGGCTACGATTTAGCCGATGGCATTTTAACTGGGGTTGAAACGCGCACCTCTAGCCCTATTAGAATCAAGCGCGACGATGCAACATTACAGAGCATCAACATCAAAGGCCTCTATCCTTGTGGCGAAGGTGCAGGTTATGCAGGCGGCATTTTATCGGCGGGTGTGGATGGCATTAAAGTCGCCGAAGCTGTAGCATTAAGCATGGCCAACAGTTAAATAACATTAAAAAATATTGACATGAAAAAACCATTTGAAAACTTTGCAGCTTGCCTGACTTGGCCAATGATTGTGCCAATCGCAGCTTGGATTATTCTAGCTGGCGCACAGCTAAACATGCATAAATACTTAGGTAGCGCCTATTTGTTACTCATGGCAGCTAGCCTGATTGGCGCTGTGTTAGCGGCAGTGCATCATGCAGAGGTGGTGGCGCACAAATTAGGCGAACCCTTTGGTACACTGTTGCTGGCAGTAGCCATTACCATTATCGAAGTGGCGTTGATTTTATCGTTAATGCTGGCTGGTGGGGCTGAAACAGTCGCTTTGGCACGCGATACTGTATTTGCCGCGGTAATGATTATCGTATCGGGCATCGTCGGGCTTTGTTTGTTAATTGGCGGCGTGTTGCATAAAGTGCAAGTGTTTAAATTGCACGGTGCCAATGCGGCGCTTACCACGCTCACCGCAATTATGGTGCTCACACTTGTGCTGCCCAACTACACTAATACGACCGCTGGTCCAATTTATAGCACTAGCCAACTGGCTTTTATTGCAGTTGTTTCACTGGTGCTTTATGGCACATTTGTATTCGTGCAAGTTAACCGTCACAGAAACTATTTTTTAGAGGCTGATGATACTGATATTGCTAAAGCCTATACCCCGACTACCAGCAAAAATGTGGCTATTTCAAGCACTATTTTATTGCTTGTTTGTTTAGTCGCAGTGGTGCTACTGGCCAAATCACTGGCGCCTAGCCTAGAAGCGTTCGTCATCTCAATTGGTGCGCCACATCAGTTGGTTGGCGTTATTATTGCGAGCATTGTCTTATTGCCTGAAGGGCTGGCTGCGGTGCGCGCAGCGCGCAAAAATATGTTTCAAACCAGCCTGAATTTAGCGCTTGGTTCTGCACTCGCCAGTATCGGGCTGACCATTCCTGCGGTTGCCGTTTTATCCTTAATGATGGGCTGGACACTGGTGCTTGGCATTGACATGAAATCGACCGTGTTATTGCTGCTGGCTTTATTTGTCAGCTCACTCTCCCTTTCAACCGGACGCACTAACGTGTTGCAGGGCGTTATCCTGTTGGTGATTTTTGGTGTGTATTTATTTACTACGGTCGTTCCATAGAAATAAATATAGCGATTAAAATTGTGAGCTAAGCGCTCACTTCAATCTCGCCCGAACCTGTCTTACCCAAGTTATCGTGCCAAATCAGGCTCACTGTATCGCCGACTTTCGCATTATCTACAAAACAGGTTAAATAAGGATTTTTGGCAATGCCAGTACCCCATTGCATTTGAAGAACGGGCTGGCCATTTAGCATTAAGTCGGCAACTTGAATAAAATGTGCTGGAATGATATTGCCAGCATCATCTTTGGCGCGCCCAGTGTGCATGGGGTGGATGATGATGGCCTTAATCTCGGTGAGATTGCCTTTTTGTTTGGCGCGCAGCTTCATACTGCTTTCAAATTTTTCATTGGCACTGCCGCCACCGCCACAACCGTTTTCCAGCACCTGCACGTTTTTGCTGGCGGTAAAATATTGTCTACCAGCCTTCACTACCACTTTAATATCCGATGTTTCGGCCATTTTAATGCGTGTCACCAGCTTGGCTTGCGCGCCTTTAGCCAACATCACGTTGGCAATTAATGGCGTCGGATTTTTCTCAACAAAAATGGCAATGGCTTCTACATTGGCAATGCTGGCATCAATTTCCACCTGCACAATGGCGCCATTTTCTGCGCGGTCTGGGGCGGTAATCTTGATATTGCTGCTGGGTATCTCGCCATTGATTTCTAAAACCTTTTCAGCTTCATCCAGTTTTTCAGCATTAAAAGCCGTTTTATTCCACACCGCCGCCAGTACCGTGATCGGCAACATCAACAAAGATGCAGCTATCCCCAACATGGCCGTGAATTCTCTACGAGTTGAGTTTATTGGCCGCATTAACTGAGTCTTTCATCTGCCAGTTTTTCGCTTTCCTGCAGGCGGCGAAAATCTTTCAAGCGTGCTTCCACAATCGAATGCTCATAAAAATTGCCATCATTGGCTTTCGCTGCCAATTCCATTTGTTCAATGGCTTTTTTCAAATTATATTTACGATAATACGCTTCGCCTTGTGCTTGAAAGCCCAATAGTTTTTTGTCTTTTGCAGCATAAGCCTTTGCTAACAACTCATAAAAATAGGCATCATTCGGGTAAATTGACTTCTTATCTAGTACTAATTTAATGGCATTATCGGGCTGTTTAATCCCCAAAAAATGCTCAGCATAGCCATAGATAAGGGAGCGATGCTTGGGGTACAAACTCAACGCCTTGGCATACTGGCTGGCAGCAGCTTGCGGATTATTTTTGGCCACTTCCAAACGTGCTGCCAAGTTTTCTATAAATGCATGTTTGGGCGCGTTTTTCCTTAGCCACTGCAGTTCATTAGTGCTGCCTTTTAAATCATTTCTACGCAGCATCGCCAGCGCCAAACCATAATGTTCAGCAGTCTCACTCGCATATCGGCGTTCTTTGATGTTATCGCTGAATTGATCGATCGCCGCTTGTGCCAAGCCATCACCCGCGCGTAACTTGGCTTTGACCAAATTGAAATCGATGCTATCGGTTACCTGCTTATAAGGCATGCCCTCTACACGGTTAGACACATCGGCAATACGCTCAGCCGTGAGCGGATGGGTGCGTAAAAAGCTAGGTGCACTTCCCTCGCTAAATCGCGTACCACGCTGCATAGTGGTAAAAAATGCGGGCATGCCGCGCACATCAAAACCTGCATTATCCAGTATACTCAAACCTACTCTATCTGCCTCACGCTCGTGTTCTCGCGTGTAATCTAATTGCCGTTGCACACCTACTGCGGATGCCGCTGTCAGTGCGCCAGTCGTCAACTCTGGGTTGGCGCGCGAAACCAGCAACGCCAGCGCAATGCCGGCGATATTCTTAAACGTATCGTACTTTTGTTGTGCCAGCATACGTGCCAAATGTCTCTGCGTCACATGCCCCACCTCGTGCCCCAGCACGCTTGCCAACTCGCTCTCGTTATTTGATGCCAAGATTAATCCAGTATGCACGCCAATTACACCGCCAGGCATGGCAAACGCATTGATGCTGTTATCGCGCACCACAAAAAAGTTAAACACCTGCTGTTTATCGGGGCTGGCTGCTGCTAATTTACTGCCCAGCGCTTGCAGATAATCGGTCACTTCTGCATCTTGCAGCACATCATCACTCACTGCCACTTCGCGCAAAATCTGCTCGGCAATACGCTGCTCATCTTGCGGGGTAAGGACGGTTTGCGCAATATCTCCTAAATCAGGCAAGCTGGTGTCTAAATTGGTTGGGTTGGGTATAGTAGTATTGAGCGGTTTGCCGGATAAGCCGGGGGTAGGTTTTGATGTAGTCTCGGCAAATGCTGCATTTGCCAGCAGTAAAGTTATCAGGAATGTAGTTTTTAATTTCATTATTGTTATGATAGCTACTTTAGTCTGTGAGTTCACCTAAATTTAAGTTCTGTGTAAATTGTGAATAGAAAGTAATAATGAACCCCTTAACGCACTTTGATAAAAGTGGACAAGCACACATGGTAGATGTAGGCAATAAGCCAGAAAGCAAGCGCATAGCGGTTGCCGCCGGCATCATCAGCATGTTGCCTGCCACGCTAAAACTCATTCAACAGGGCGATGCCAAAAAAGGCGATGTGCTGAGCGTGGCACGGATTGCGGCGATTCAAGCCAGTAAAAAAACAGCCGATTTAATTCCACTATGCCATCCGATTGCGCTCACTAAAGTAGCTGTGACATTTGATGTGGATGAAGCGAATACTAACATCACCTGCACCGTCACCTGCGAAACCACAGGTCAAACTGGCGTAGAGATGGAAGCGTTGACCGCGGTCTCTGTTGGCTTACTGACGATTTACGATATGTGCAAAGCGGCAGACCGTGGCATGACGATAAGTGATATTAAGCTGCTGGAAAAACATGGTGGGAAATCGGGTGATTGGGTTGCAGAGAATTAATATTCGATTAAATAATAAACAAAATTGATATATTTTATAAATTTTCCCAACACAAATTAAGTACTTATTTGGATTACACTTCCCTTAGTTTTTCAGGATATTTCAATGGTAAAAAATCTTCTTTTAATTTGTTTTGTTGCACTAGTTATAGCTTCAACGCACGCTCAAGCCGAGACCTCAAGCAATCTAGATGGCCAATGGATAGTAGATCCAAAAGCTACAGAAGATTTTGTAAAAGGCACACCTCGGCCACCACATCCTGACAAGCTTGCGCAGTGGTTCGGAATTGCAGGCGGATATTTGGCTATATTTATCTATGAATTCAAAGGAAATGTGGCGTTAAAAAGTACTTTAGGTCCTGGAGATCAGGCATTGGAGTATCAACAAGTTTTCAAGCAGGGCGCCGAGGCAAAGTATATGACAAAACAAACACTAGGTTCAAAAGCTGACAAATTCTCGGTTTTAATAATGGATAACGTAAATATACGAATTATCCCGTCAGAAAGTCCTGAAATGGGATATGTACTTTGGAAGCGTAGCCAAGTGCAATCAAAACAGATGAAGGATCAAGAGATTATTGCTAGAGGAGAGGAATGGATGGCTTCTATTGAAAATATCATAAAGGTCATGAAAAAAGACCCCCTAACTCATCATTGATGCATGATGCCTAACGGCACTCTCTAATTCAAACCTAGGTACCAACCAATTCTGCTACTCTCTCTGCGCTGGCAGGGGCCATAGTGAGTCCATACCTAAAATGCCCTGTGTTTAAAAATAAGTTTTCAATACATGGATGTTTTGCGATTGTCGGCAGGTTATCGGGCGTGCCAGGTCTGAATCCACTCCAGTGTTTAATAACATCGGCATCTTTTAAGCATGGCAGTATATTCTCGGCTTTTAGTTTTAATGCTTGACGCATCGCTTCCGTAGTACTGGTGTCAAAACCCACATCTTCTAGCGTGCTACCAGCTAACAATAGCCCATCACGGCGCGGCACTAAATAAAAGCCATCACGATAGATAATATTGGTTGGCAAATCTGCTACCGCTTGATGAGACAGGTCGTACAGCAAAATCTGCCCACGCATCGGTTTAACGTTAAGGCCTGCAGCCGTGTCTTTTAGCAGTTCAAAACTCCATGCGCCCGACGTGACTACAAAAACATCCGCCTTTAAAACTTCTCCACCATTTGTTTTCCAGCCATCTATTTTATGCGTATTGGCCAAAGGCTCAAGCTGAGTAGACTCTACTAAGGTGACATTTTGTTGAATCAACAGCTGTTTTAGCGCCTGCATTAGACGCGGATTACGCACTTGCGCGATCTGTGGTAACAATAAGTTGTTGCCTAACTGTTGTGCTTCTACTTTGTTTCTTGCACACCAGTTCAACGCCAAAGCTGCATCAAACGGAGGCTGAATTAACATGCCGCTCTGAGTGTATTCTGGATCGATTCCAGTTTCGTCTAATAAACGCTGACACAAAGCTGGGTATAGGCGTGCACCAGATAAAGCGAGTGCATTCACCTCATCTTTGTACATCCACGGCAACAGCGGAAACAAAATACCCGCGCCTGCCCAGCTTGCTTCACCCGAAGTTTGAGCGGCGATTTGATTGCGCTCTACAATTGTAACCTGACAACCGCGCTCTGCCAGCTTGAGCGCAGTGAGGCAGCCCACAATGCCACCGCCAACTACAATCACACTTTTATTGATCAAGGTTATTACCGCGAATCATGACGACTGTGCATTTCTAAATACATTTATTGCCCAGACATCAGGTAAATTTCAGCAGACACCAAATCGTCTGGCAGGCCCAACAGCACCAGCACATCACCCTCCATTAGCGTGATATCACCACGCGGCACAATATCCTCAAGCATATTAGGGCGACGCATAACTTGAATATCCACATTAAAACGTTTCAGGTCAATATGGTCTAGCCGTAATTTCCGGGCGTAAGAATTTTTATTAATCTCTACCGAATGTAGCCGCACTTGCTGTGCATCGGCAAGATTGGCATCGGTGACACCACGGAAATAACCTTTAAACATCTTGTAACGCTCTTCGCGAAATAAGCGAATACGCTTGATGACACGGTTAAGCGGTACACCCAGCAAAACTAGCGCATGTGATGCCAACATCAGGCTGCCCTCCAGCACCTCGGGCACCACCTCGGTGGCGCCGGCCTTGCGAAAAGCATCCATATCCGCGTCGTCATAAGTACGCACAATCACCGGTAAATTAGGATAACTTTCTTGTGCCACATGCAGCACTTTCATGCTGGCACGCATATCTGAATAACTGACGATAAGCGCTTTGGCGCGCGCGCCACCCGCCGCCTCCAGCACATTACGCCGGCCGGCATCGCCATACATCACATGCTCACCTGCCGCCGCCGCTTCGTGCACACGCGTAGGGTCAATATCTAAGGCAATAAACGGGATGCTCTCTTCTTTTAAAAAGCGGCCTAAATACTGACCGCTACGACCATAGCCGCAAATAATGACATGGTTTTCTAAATCTTTGCCTACACCCTCCAACTCTTGTACCACTTGGCTACTATTGCGGGTATAACTTTTCACCACCTTGCGTGCGATGCGGCCGTTATAGGGGATGACAAGAGCTGCAAACACCATTGAAAGTAAAGTGGCTGCCAGCATTAATTGCAGTTCGTTACCGCCAATCAGTTTTTGCTCCAACCCCAAAGCCAAAATTACAAAGCTGAACTCGCCCGCCTGTGCCAACACAATCCCTGTACGTATGCCGACGCCTGTTTCAAAGCCAAAAGCACGCACTAACACTGCCACAACTGCCGCTTTGAACAATATAAAGCCCGCCAGCAACAACAGCACCCAGCCAATATGCTGCAGCATATAATTAAAATCTAGCAGCATACCGACACTGATAAAAAACAGACCGAGCAAAATATCGCGAAACGGCGCAATGTCAGATTCCACCTGATAGCGGTAGCGTGTTTCCGAAATCAACATGCCCGCGATAAACGCCCCGAGGGCATAGGATAACCCGGCAACTTTAGTCACCGCTGCCAGCAATAAAGTGACGGTGAGCACGTTCAAGACAAACAACTCACGTGAGCGCTGTTTGGCTACCAAGCTAAACCAAAAATTGATAATGCCCTTACCAAACTTAAAAAGTACAAACAGCAACACTGCAGATTTGATAAACGACAGGCCTAAGGTGGTGCTTAAATCGCCAGTTTGTGCACCCAATGCTGGAATCAGCACCAAGATAGGAATAACCGCTAAATCTTGAAACAGCAAAATACCGATACTTAAACGGCCATGGCGTGAATTTAGATCGACCCGCTCCATTAACACTTTAGAGACGATTGCTGTGGAAGACATGGTAAGCGCACCGCCCACCACGAATGCCGTCGGTAAGCTAAAGCCAGCCAGCCAGCTTAATAGCATCGTTACAGATAAAGTAATTAATACTTGTGCCCCGCCCAAACCAAACAAGGTTTTGCGCATGGCGTACAATTTAGGCAGGCTAAACTCTAAGCCGATGCTAAACATCAAAAATACGATGCCAAACTCAGCCACATGGCGGCCATCTTCTGTGCTGGGGAGTAAATTCAGTGCGTAAGGACCAAATAAAATCCCCACCATAAAGTAGGCCAACATGGCTGGTAAACGTATGGCACGAAACAACGCAACAGCCAACACGGAGCTGGTGAGTAACAATAAAACACTAGTTAAAGAATTAAACATCAGGCTCGCTTTTGGTTATTTTTGTTGTAATTTGATGTTGCAATTTACAGCGCAATATACATTCTAGGCAAAAATTATGCCTACTATTATTATTTTACCTAAAAACTGTACATTTTTGCTTTATTCATGGCGTATTCCCTTTTATACTTACTCGATTATGTCACCTACACTACTACAATCTGAAAAACTGCATGCACCAACGACAGAAACTTTGGCTTTGGCACGCAGTGTACTGAATATTGAAGCGCACGAAATTAGTGCGCTTGCAGCCAGACTTGATGCTAATTTTGAGGCCGCTGTGCAGCTGATTTTAAATTGCCAGGGTCGCGTCGTGGTCAGCGGCATGGGTAAATCTGGCCATGTAGGCGGTAAAATTGCCGCCACCTTAGCCAGCACAGGAACACCTGCATTTTTTATGCACCCGGCTGAAGCCAGCCATGGCGACCTTGGCATGATTACTGCCGGCGACGTAGTCATTGCCCTTTCTAACTCGGGCGAAAGCGATGAACTGCTTAACATTGTGCCCACGATAAAGCGGCTAGGTGCAAAAATTATCAGCATCACGGGCGCTAAAAATTCCACTTTAGCCAAAGAATCTGACGTGCATTTAAGCGCAGAAGTATCGCAGGAAGCGTGTCCTTTAGGTTTATCGCCAACCGCCAGCACAACGGCTGCGCTGGCTTTGGGCGATGCGCTGGCTGTGTGTGTACTGAACCTGCGTGACTTTACCGCAGAAGATTTTGCGCGCAGTCATCCAGGCGGTAACTTAGGCAGGCGCTTATTGATTCGAGTGAAGGATGTCATGCGTACCGGCAGTGCGATTCCCAGCGTAAAAGAAGGCGAACTGCTCTCAGCCGCGCTTACAGAAATGACCAAAAAAGGCTTAGGCTTAACCGCTGTGGTGAATGAGCAAAAGCAACCGGTAGGTGTGTTTACCGATGGTGATTTACGCCGCACTTTTGCCAAAGGAATTTTTGCCCACACTGTTAAAATCAATCAGGTGATGCATGCCAACCCCAACACGATTCATGTCAATGAATTAGCGGTTGAGGCAGTAGAAATGATGGAAAATAAAAAAATCAATGGCTTGCTGGTGTTAGATGATGCGGGCAAGCTGGTGGGCGCATTTAATATGCACGATTTACTAAAAGCGAAAGTAGTATAAATGCTAGCCACGGATGAAGTGTTAAAGCGCGCCAAAGTCATTAAACTGGTGATTTTTGATGTGGATGGCGTGATGACAGATGGCGGCTTAACCATAGGCGATGATGGCCAGGAATATAAGACCTTTAATACACAAGACGGCTTAGGGATGAAATTGCTTAAAGCCAGTGGCGTGCAGATGGCGATTATTACAGGGCGCACTTCTAACGTGGTCAAGCAGCGCTCTGAAAGCACCGGTGTAGCGCATTTTTACCAAGGGGTTGACGATAAGTTGGCTGCGTTTGAAGATTTAATCCTTAAGCTTAATATCAAACCAGAGCAAACGGCGTTTATGGGGGATGACGTGGTGGACATGCCACCCATGCTGCGCTGTGGCTTGGCAATATGTGTGCCCGCAGCCCCACAATCGGTTAAACAACGTGCACATTATGTGACACAAAAAGAAGGTGGCCGTGGAGCAGTAAGGGAGTTGTGCGAGCTGATTATGCAAGCGCAAGGTACATTGGAGGCGCAATTGGCGCCGTATTTCAAATGAACGCGCAATTGGCGCGGTTTTTTAAATAGTATTAAGACTGGAGCGTAATTAATTTTGCTCGCGCGTTCCTATTTGTTTTTTCCGTTAATGCTGGCCATATTTCTGGCAGTGATTACGTTTTGGATTAATTTAACTGTAGAACAGCAAGGCCCAAAAAATGATGGTAGCAATCGGCATGACCCAGATTACACAATGAATAATTTTGTCACTACGCAAACAGATATTACGGGCAAGCTGCGTTATGTATTGGCAGCGTCCGAGATGCTGCATTACCCTGATGACGATAGTACAGTTCTACAACGCCCACGCTATACGCAGTACGCCGTTAATAAGCCTTATACCCAAATCGAGGCGCTACGCGGTTATGTCTCTAGCAATGGCAAAGAGGTTGAACTGGTGGATAACGTAAAGGTGGTCAGACAAGCGTTTGAGGGCAAGGGCGAGATGCAAGTGCTCACCGAAAAGTTGCTCATTTTACCCGACCAAGAGTTAGCTACCACCAATAGTGCAGTATTGATTACCCAAGCACCGAAAACGGTGATACGTGCCAAAGGCATGGTGTTTGATAAAAAAAATCAAACCGTCAAATTGTTTAATCGCGTGAAAGTGCATTATGAACGACCACCCGCATTACCAACAAAATCGACAAAGACAACTGTGACAAAACCCAAGCTCACCAATAAAAGTTTAACTACAAACAAAACGCCAATCACCAAAAAAACAGCGCCTGCCAGCAAGAAAGTACGGAATAAATAATGAAAAAATTAATACGCTTAAGTCTGTTATTAATCGGCTTCAGTACTAGCCTGCAGGTCTTTGCTGAAGCAGCCGACCGCGACAAGCCGATTGAACTGGAAGCGGATACCGTCGTCGTGAATGATGCCAAGCAAACCAGCACATATACTGGTACCGTCATATTAACCCAAGGTACTTTAGTGATTCGTGCGGATAAACTGGTCGTGCGTGAGGATAAAGAAGGCTTTCAGCACAGCACCTCTACCGGCAACCCAACCACATTCAAGCAAAAACGCGAAGGCAAAAATGAATATATGGAAGGCAGTGCTCAACGCATAGAATATGATGGCCGCATGGATAAAGTGCAGCTTTACACTAAAGCATGGGTGAAACGCGGTGAAGATATTGTGCATGGCGAATACATCAGCTATGACGCCAATGCCGAGTATGCCGAAGTCATCGGCGGCCCTAAATCAGAAAGCAATCCTGGTAGCGGCCGCGTAAAAGCCATTATTCAGCCAAAAAATAAACCTGCTGCAGCGCCAGCCCTAAAACCTAATTTACAGCAACCTGGTTTACAACAAACCCCTGACCAGAAACCAGCTGGTCAGCAACCTGAATCATCTGCGCCTGCAACTACAGCGCCAGTGAGTGCTGCGCCAAGCGTCACCAAAAACTTAAGATACAGTAACCGTCTTGAAACTACAGAAAAACCAGAGCAATAAATGAGCGAGCTTATTGTAGAAAATCTGCGCAAGACCTATAAATCGCGTACGGTGGTGCAAGATATCTCGCTGCAAATCAACAGCGGTGAAGTGGTTGGCTTGCTGGGCCCTAACGGAGCGGGTAAAACCACTAGCTTCTATATGATGGTGGGTTTAGTGCCGCTAGATGCGGGGCGTATTTTGCTGAATGGTAAAGACTTAAGCCGCTTGCCCATTCACAGCCGTGCACGCATGGGCTTGGCCTATTTGCCGCAGGAGCCGTCTATTTTTCGTAAACTGACGGTGACGGAAAATATACTGGCGGTGCTTGAGCTACAGGAACTCAGCGCCCAAGCGCAACATGACCAGCTGGAATTGTTACTGCAAGAACTGCATATTGTGCATATTCGTAATAGCCCAGCCGTGAGCTTATCAGGCGGTGAGCGCCGCCGCGTGGAGATTGCGCGTTGTTTGGCCACCAACCCCAGTTTTATTTTGCTGGATGAGCCGTTTGCAGGTATTGACCCAATCGCGGTGCTGGATATTCAAAAAATCATTCGTTTTTTAAGCAGTAAAAATATTGGCATATTGATTACCGACCACAACGTGCGCGAAACTTTAGGCATTTGCGATAAAGCCTATATTGTGAATGATGGCACCGTATTCGCATCAGGCAAACCCGCTGATATTGTGAACAACCAAGCGGTACGCGAAGTCTATCTGGGTAAGGATTTCCGGCTGTAGTCGGAATATATCGTCATGAAACAAAACCTTCAACTTCGAATGTCACAAAACTTAGCGCTGACGCCGCAGCTGCAGCAATCTATCCGCTTGTTGCAATTGTCTTCGCTTGAGCTCGATCAAGAGCTGGAAATTATTTTACAAGACAACCCGCTACTGGAACTTGTGAATGCCGACAATCCTGACGCCGATATTGATGACGCTAGTTTGCCAGAGGCCAATTTAGCTGAGTCCAGCAATGGCGTCGACCATGATCCGCTAGAAGCAGATGGTGGGCAATCTAACCAAAATGATGACTTTGAAACCGATGCTTTTAGCAATATTGATTATCAAGAAATCGGCAGTGCGCCTTCAGAAATAAATCAGGAGGCTACTCAAGAATCGGGCACCGAATCATCTGGTGAATTATTAGAAATAAAAGAAGACTTCTCAGCCACTGATTTTGATGAGAACTACGACGAGTATGGTAGCGCCAGCAATTGGGATGAAGGTAGCCGCCAAAATAATGGTGACGATGAAGACAGCGATTACAGACGGCAAGAAGTAGTTGCAGAAAGCCTGCGTGACCACTTATTGAGTCAACTAAAACTCATGCCGCTTTCGGAACGCGACCAAAATCTGGTGCTGTTGCTGATAGACAGTATCAATGAAGATGGCTATTTAGAAACATCGCTGGAAGAACTGGTAACAGAGCTGCCGCCTGAGCTGGAAATTGAACTGCTTGAACTGCAAACCGCGCTCAAACTCATTCAAAGCCTGGAGCCAGTGGGCATAGGTGCCAACAATCTGCAAGAATGCATTATGTTGCAACTGAATCTGTTGCCTGCCGATACTGAATATCTAAAATTTGCCAAAACGATTGTGAGCCAACATCTGGCCGTGTTGGCCAATAAGGATTTTGTTAAACTGCGCAAATTGCTCAATTGCGATGAAGCTACACTAAAAGGCGCACAAACGCTGATTAAACAACAAAACCCGCGCCCCGGTAGCGACTATGCGCAACTCAGTGCAGACCACTTTATCCAGCATGAAGTATTGATTAAAAAGGTAAAAGGCATTTGGATTGCTACGCTTAACGATGGCGTGGTGCCGAAACTGCGCATTAACCAGATGTATGCGGATATTTTAAAACGCAACCGCGAAAACTCTAGCCAGTATTTACAAACACAAATGCAGGAAGCCAAATGGATGATTAAAAATATCCAGCAACGCTTCTCTACTATTTTGCGTGTTTCGCAGGCCATTGTAGACCGTCAACGCAACTTTTTTGAACATGGTGAAATTGCCATGCGCCCGCTGGTGTTACGTGAGATTGCCGAAGAACTTGAGTTGCACGAATCTACCATTTCAAGGGTCACCACCCATAAATACATGCTGACTCCACGTGGTGTGTTCGAGCTGAAATATTTCTTTGGTAGCCATGTGGCTACCGATGCCGGCGGTGAATGTTCGGCCACCGCCATTCGCGCGCTGATTAAACAAATGGTGGCAGAAGAAAATATTAAAAAACCACTTTCTGATAGCCAGTTTAGCGAGATTTTGGCCAAACAAGGCATCGTCGTGGCGCGCAGAACCATTGCTAAATATCGCGAATCGCTGAATATTCCACCCGCGAATTTACGTAAATCGCTGTAGCTTTTTTTACAAACCCAGCAATTAATTAACTATCATGTAAGAATAAGCTACCCTGCGAGCCAATACCCACAAGGCTTGCAGGTAAGTTGTTTTATGTTCAATAATTCTATCCACCTTGACTATAAACACCATGTTTAAAAATACTGATAAATATTTACACAATTAGCCCACTTGGCTAGTTGCGTTGAGTTGCCAAAGGTGTACACTAAAATTGTTCAAAAAAATTATTCTCCTACTTTTTTGGATGAAAAATTTTGGTGAACAATTTCAAAAAGGAGCAAGTCATGAATTTACAATTAACTGGACATCACTTAGAAATTACTCCTGCAATGCGCGAATATGTGCAAAGCAAATTAATAAGAATTCGCAATCACTTTGATCATGTGATAGACGTGAAAGTTACCATGAGTGTAGAAAAGCTCGCCCAAAAGGTTGAGGCTACCTTGCATGTACCAGGCAACGATTTGCATGCCGAATGCATCGACGAAAATATGTACAGCGCGATTGATATGCTGACCGATAAATTAAACCGCCAAGTATTAAAGCATAAAGAAAAACAAGGCAGTCACCACAAAACCAATGGTGCGGTGAAACATCAAAATATCGAGCCACTTCAAAATACTGAGCAACAATCTATTAATTAACCTTATGGCTACAATCTATGGCTAAAATAGACGTAGCCAAACTTTTCAAAGAAACCCGCCTCAAGCTCAAACTCCACTGGGTTGCTGGGCTTGATGGCGGCGACAACCAACTAAACTCCCAGCAAGTCACCAAGCCATCACTGGCATTAATTGGCCACTTAAATTTTGTGCATCCCAACCGCGTACAGGTACTGGGCTGTGCTGAGATGGATTATTTGCGTAGCTTGAGCATTATTGCCATGCAACAAGCCATTACGAATTTGTACTCTACCGATTTAGCTGCAGTGGTGATTGCCAATGGTGAAAAACCCCCTCAAGAGCTGCTTAACGCAGCCAACAGTTTTAATACACCTTTGTTTACGTCGCCGATGCAAAGCCCGCAATTAATGGACGTGCTCAGCCATTATTTAACGCAGGCGATGGCAGAAACCACTAGCTTGCATGGCGTGTTTATTGAGGTGCAGGGCTTTGGCGTGCTTATTAAAGGTAATGCAGCGATTGGTAAAAGTGAGCTGGCATTGGAGTTAATCACGCGTGGGCATCGTTTAATAGCCGATGACATTGTGGACTTTTATCGCGTCACCCCTGAACGCATTGAAGGGCGCTGCCCTGCCTTATTACAAGACTTTTTAGAAGTGCGCGGGCTTGGTATATTGAATATCCGGGCACTGTTTGGTGATAACTCGGTGAAGCCCACTAAGCCCCTGGATTTGATTATTCAGCTAGAGTTAGCCGATGTGCTGAAACCAGAGGAGCTGGATAGACTAAATGCAAAAATGCAGTACGAGCGCGTGTTAGATGTGCCCATCAGTAAAGTGGTGATTCCCATCGCGGCGGGTCGTAATATTGCGGTGTTGGTTGAAGTGGCTGTGCGCAATCATATTTTGCTGCTGCGCGGTGTAAACGCAACGCAACAGTTTTCTAAGCGGCAAAAACAAATGATGCAAAAAGAAGCTAAACCTAATATATTAAGCAAAACTAAACTACTGACCAAACATCACAAGAAGGCTTAGATTTTGCAATTGATCATCATCACTGGGCTTTCTGGCTCCGGAAAAAGTATTGCGCTGCGCGTATTGGAAGATAGCGGTTATTACTGCATTGATAATCTGCCAGCCACGCTGTTACCACAAATATCACATCATTTAGACTCGGTTAGCCAGCACAAAGTCGCCATTAGTATAGATAGCCGCAGTGCCGCGCTGGAAGCCCTGCCGAATGCGGTGGAGATGCTTAAAAATAGTGACATTGCAGTTGAAGTCTTATTTTTGGAATCCTCGGTAGAAACCCTGGTAAAACGTTTTTCTGAAACACGCCGCAAACACCCGCTAAGCAATGCCAACACCACGCTTGAAGAAAGCATTTTGCTCGAACGTAAATTGCTGGCGGGCTTGGTAGGCGTTGGACATCATATCGATACCAGTAATTTAAGCGCCAACACCCTGCGCAGTTATATTCGAGAATTGATTTTAAAAACAGATGAATCGCTGAAAAACAATAGTTTAGTACTACTGTTTACTTCGTTTGGCTTTAAAAATGGCATCCCGTTAGATGCAGATTTTGTATTTGATGTGCGCAGCTTGCCCAATCCACACTATGACCCCATATTAAAACCATTGACTGGTAAAGATGCGCCGGTGCAAGCGTTTTTACAAAAAGAACCTAAGGTAAATGAAATGCTGGCGGATATTACCCATTATGTAGAAAAATGGCTGCCCAGCTTTATACAGGATAACCGCAGTTACCTGACGGTGGCCATTGGCTGCACCGGCGGTCAGCACAGGTCTGTATTTTTTGTAGAACAGCTTGCGCATTATTTTGGCGGCGCACACTTTAAACAACAAAAACAACAAGTGATGGTGAGACACCGTGAGCTTAATGAGTTTAGTTGAATTAAAAGGTAAAACAGCATGATAGGTATTTTAATTATTGCGCATGGAAGTTTGGGTGAAAGCCTGATTCATTGCGCCAGCCACGTACTTGGCAAAACACCTCCGCAACTGGCTTATTTTGCAGTGGGCACAGATGATGATCCCACTAATTTACTGCCCAAAGCGCAAAAAGTGTTAGCGAGTTTAGACACAGGTGAAGGCGTGATTGTGCTGTCTGATATGTATGGAGCCACACCCTGCAATTTAGTCACCAAATTGCTCTCACCCAGTCATGTAGAGGGGGTAGCAGGTGTGAACTTGCCTATGCTGGTGCGTGTGAACCTCATTCCCTCTGTGAACATGCTCGTGGCTATGGTTGAGCTTCTGCAAAACGTCATGAGCATGTCCGTGCTGTGCCTCACCCGTACCACTCCACCAGAATCGAGCTGCAAGAATGATCAGGAATGCGGATGCAACATACTTCAGGATTGGAAGCGACAGAGGAATGAATAGACTCAGAACCAGATATGCTACCAGGGCGAGTATGGAGGAGGTGAAATGAGCCCCTGCCATGATTCCGGAGCTCAGTAGGGCATGGAGCCCTGGCTTCTTCTTATTGACAGCATAGAAGAGGGCGACGGGCCAGCCATGGGCCGGCTCAATACCGTGAAGCAGACCGATTACGACTACAGCGATGAGAGCAGCCTCTACCAAGGCCAGAGCCT
>JAKFDL010000090.1:0-1768 GCA_036676175.1 Methylotenera sp.
GGTACCAATTTTCATTTCGTGCAGGACAACCACAGCCGGTCCACCAAGGGTGTGCTACGCGGCTTGCACTATCAGTTGGGGCAGCCTCAAGGCAAACTTGTGCGCGTGGTGCGGGGTGCCGTTTTTGACGTAACCGTCGATATTCGTCCGAACTCGACAACCTTCGGAAAATGGTTTGGCCTTGAGTTGACGGAGCATGACAACCGGCAACTCTGGGTGCCCCCCGGTCTTGCACACGGTTTTCTGGTGCTGAGCGACAGCGCAGATTTTCTGTACAAAACGACCGACTACTATGCACCGGCGCTGGAACGCTGCATTGAATGGAACGATCCGCAGGTGGGTATTGTGTGGCCACTTTCCGCGCATAACATCAATCAACCTATTGTTTCTGACAGAGATCGACGAGGTCAGCGACTCTCCGATTTCGCTTTATGATCCGGGTAAATTTGACATTTACCCACCTGAATATGACTATTGATAAAGACGAAATTAGCCTGATTGACCTGCTTATTCTGGTTGCAGAAAATTTAAAACTATTGGTTATGGGGCCATTGTTGGTCGGCGCGCTGGCGCTCGCTCTTACATACACCATGCCAAAAAGCTACTCTAGTCAAGCTATTATTGCCCTCCCCGCAAGTAATCTTCAGCAGCTGGCCACTTTGTCCCAGCAAACTTCCGCAGTCATGGTTTCTCCACTTGTGTTGGATGCGGTTGTTAAATCATTGGAGCTGGCGGGCGACCGCTCAGTACAAACTGTACGCGAAGGACTGATAGGCAGCATAAAAATAGATGCAGGTAAAGAAGGTCTCTTGCAGCTTGATGTGATTGCTGACACTCCGCTCAAAGCGCAAAGCATAGCCAATGCCATTATCGATAATTGGCTTAAAACTACGTTGCCAAGCGAGCAGGAGCGGGCCGAGCTAAGCATGCGTCATGAATACGCGGAATTCACATTGGCGTCAATACGTCGATTAATGGATCGCGTAGCGAAAGACGGTAAATCACACACTAGTAGCGATGGAAGTGTCCTCAGCATTGCCTCTTTGGCTGAATTGAGAGACAAGTATCTTGCAGAGGTTCTAAAGCTATCGCGCTCTTTGAATGGTCTCACACGCGATGTTGTCAAGCAACCGCCCACATTGCCCACAGAGCCAATTGCCCCCAGAAAGACCCGGATCACAATTGCGGCCACCTTGGGTGCTGCGATTGTGTTATTTTTATGGATCTTTATGCGCCGGATGTGGCGTGACGCATCGCAAAACCCCGAAACATCTCGAAAACTGCTCCAGCTCAAGAAGGCCTTAGGAAAATCTTGTAGTCGAGCTTAAGGTCTGCGCCACCAAATTCCCACGAAGTATTGAGGGCGATGTTGCCAGAGTTGCTGCTCGCTAGCTGTTAAACTTGCCCCGCTTTGTGGGTGAGTGATGTGCTCTTTTAAACTCGCAACAGTCACAACTAAATTATTCAGCTTACTGGCTAATTATCAAGGCTGGGAATGTGGAAGTATTTGTGATTTGCAGTGAAAAGTGATGAACTTAAATGAGTGGATAGTGCGTCGCAGTTCTTCGGCGGTAGGTGTTAGCGAATTGAATGAAAAACATTGTCGTGAAGCTGCTTCGCATGGAACTTACGAGTATTTAAGGTAAATAAAAATCGCTAAATATGCAACAACACATAGATATCTATACGAATAAATTGTCACAGGCATTGCGCTTGGACGCGATGCAACAAGTGCCTTTGCTTGGGAGGGCATTGCGTGACGCTTGGC
>JAKFDL010000091.1:0-32801 GCA_036676175.1 Methylotenera sp.
CGGCTGGACAGCAGCGATTGCCGTGTTTGCTTCACTGGTGGTGGCACGCATACTCACGCCTATGATGGCGGCTTACCTCATGAAACCAAGCAAAAAAGAGCATGCAGAAGACGGCCGCATTATGCTAAGTTATATGCGTGCTGCCGCCTGGTGCATCAAACATCGCTTAGTCACTATGCTGGCTGCTATAGCATTTTTTATTGGTTCGATCTTTCTCATTCAGTTATTGCCGCAAGGTTTTGTTCCTGCCGATGATAATTCGCAAACCCAAGTGCGACTTGAATTAGCGCCCGGAGCAACATTGATGCAAACCAAAGCAGCGGCAGAACAAGCACGTGCAATATTACAAAAAGTAGCGCACGTTAAAAGCGTCTATACCACTATTGGCGGTGGTGCGGCAGGTACAGACCCATTTGCCGAAACTGCGACGGTAGAAACGCGCAAAGCCACCCTCACAATTTTGCTGGATGAGCGCGGTAGCCGACCAAAAAAACAGGTTGTCGAGCAAGAAATGCGTGAACAATTAAAACAAGTGCCGGGTGTGCGACTTAACGTGGGCTTGGGTGGCTCTGGCGAAAAATACCACCTAGTACTGACCAGCGACGACACACAAGCCTTGCAGCAAGCAGCCTTAGCAGTAGAAAAGGATTTGCGCAGCATTAAGGGCTTGGGCAATATCGCATCCAGCGCATCCCTTGTACGCACTGAGCTCATTGTACGACCTGATTTTGTTGCAGCGGCAGATTTAGGCGTCACCGCAGCGGCCATTGGCGAAACATTGCGCATTGCCACGGTGGGGGATTATGAACAAGACTTGCCCAAACTCAACCTGGATAAACGCCAGGTGCCGATTGTGGTGAAATTAGAAACGAGCGCAAAAAATGACCTGAATGCGCTTGAAAAACTTGCAGTGCCCGGCACAAAAGGCCCTGTTATGTTAGGACAAGTAGCCAGCTTGACTTTTGAAGGTGGACCAGCGGTAATAGATCGACATGATCGCTCACGCAATGTTGACTTTGAAATTGAGTTGTCTGGGCTACCATTAGGCGATGCAGCAATCGCGATTAATCAGTTACCCAGCCTGCAAAATCTGCCTGCAGACGTTCACCAAGACGAATTAGGTGACTCTGAAATGATGGGCGAACTGTTTGCCAGTTTCGGGCTGGCTATGCTCACGGGAGTGATTTGTATCTACTTTGTGCTGGTGTTGCTGTTTAAAGATTTCCTGCAACCCATCACTATTTTAGTGGCGTTGCCATTATCCCTTGGTGGCGCGTTTTTGGGCTTGCTGGTTGCTGGCAAGGCGCTTTCTATGCCGTCCATGATAGGCCTGATTATGCTGATGGGCATTGCGACTAAAAATTCTATCTTGTTAGTGGAATATGCCATTATGGCGCGGCGCGATCACCACATGACACGCCTCGAAGCCATATTAGACGCCTGCCATAAACGCGCACGACCAATTATCATGACCACCATCGCCATGACTGCAGGCATGATCCCGATTGCCTTCGCTTGGGGTGCCGGCGATGGCTCGTTCCGCAGCCCGATGGCTGTCGCGGTGATAGGCGGTTTACTTACCTCGACTACACTCAGCTTGTTGGTGATTCCTGTGGCATTTACTTATGTGGATGACTTTCAGCAACTCTGCGCAAACATCATGACAAAAACCAAGCAGACTTTGGGTACTTAACAATAAGCGTTATACGTTATAATTGAGTGGGTGATAAATTCATTATTTGAGATGAGGCGCAAGGAGCCGCGGAGCGAATGACGAAGACATATCGATTGTATAGGCTAGGAATGAGCGAGCACGCAACACCGCGACTCGCTCAAAGAATGGATTTATGATAGTAATTACTGGCGGGGCCGGCATGATAGGTAGCATCATCGCCTGGCATCTCAATACCAAACTCGGCCATGATGACCTGGTGATTGTTGACCATATCAGGCATGAAGCACAGTGGCAAAACCTTGTGCATCGCCAATATGCTGAATATTTAGACAAAGAACAGTTGTTTGACTTTTTAGAAGGCAACGATGATGTCACAGCTGTTATCCACATGGGGGCGATTAGCGCCACTACCGAGCGCGACTTCAATAAGCTGGTAGAAGCTAACATTCATTACAGCCAAGATTTATGGGCATGGTGCACAGAACACCAAGTTCCGTTCTTTTATGCCAGCTCGGCCGCCACGTATGGCGATGGCAGCCTAGGCTATGACGATGCTAGTATCGACAAGCTACGCCCACTGAATGGCTATGGTTACTCAAAACACTTTTTTGACCAATGGGCGTCAAAGCAATTGCCTGAGAACTCTCCACCCGCTTGGGCTGGCTTTAAATTTTTTAATGTGTACGGCCCCAACGAGTACCATAAAGAACGCATGGCTAGCGTGGCTTTCCACACCTTTAACCAATTTAGCGAAACTGGTGTCATGAAGCTGTTTAAAGGCACGAAAGCCGGTGTAAAAGATGGCGAGCAGCAACGTGATTTTGTGTATGTGAAAGATGCCGCGGCCATTGTCGCTTATTTTTTCAGCGCCGCCTTAACTAGCAAGCCTGCCGCTAATGGCATCTACAATATTGGCACCGGGCAAGCGCGCACCTTTAAAGATTTGGCGACTAACGTCATGACGAGCATGGGCAAAGCACCCAACATTGAATACATTGATATGCCCTTGGATTTACAAGGAAAGTACCAATATTACACTGAAGCTCCGATGGCTAAAGTGCGTACGGCCGGTTATAAACTGCCGATGACCAGCCTAGAAGACGGTGTAAAAGATTATGTGCAGAACTACCTCATGCAAGATGACCCTTATTGTTAAGGGAGGAAACAAATGAAATATATTGAATATCTTAAAGGTGAACATGCTGCCCACATGGCCATGTACGAAAGCCTGCCCAACTTGTTTGCGCAAATTTCAGACGTCGGTATTTTGCTGCAACAATGCATTAAAAATGGTGGCAAAATCTTACTATGCGGCAACGGCGGTAGCGCAGCCGATAGTCAGCACATAGCCGCTGAGATTGTCGGCCGCTATAAAAAAGAGCGTAAAGGCTTGCCTGCCATAGCACTGACGACAGACACCTCTATCCTCACATCAGTCGGCAATGATTACGGCTACGACTATATTTTTGCGCGGCAAGTAGAAGCGTTATGCACGCCTAAAGATATACTAATTGGCATTACCACTTCCGGTAACAGCGCTAATGTAGTGCGTGCGATTGAAGCTGCAAATGAAATTGGCGCAACTACTATCGGCTTAACAGGCGGCAATGGTGGCAAAATGAACACGCTTTGTACACACAACATTATTGCCCCCAGCTCGGTGACTGCACGCGTGCAAGAAGCACACATTTTTATTGGGCATAGCTTGTGCGAAATTCTAGAATCTAATTAATGCAAACGCTGATCGATACAGTCAAACTATTTGGCAGCAATAAGCAGCATGCTTTAGTCATTGGCGACGTCATGTTAGACCGCTACTTAATGGGTGAAGTCGGTCGCATTTCTCCCGAAGCACCGGTACCGGTGGTGCTGATTAAAACTGAAGAAGCCCGCGCAGGCGGTGCAGCGAATGTGGCAGCTAACCTAGCACTTTTAGGTATTAATACACGTCTTGTGGGATGTGTGGGGGCTGATAGCGAAGCGAAAACGCTCAATCAATTAATCAAAGCCAGCGGAGTTAAGGCCAATTTAATTGCCAGTAAAGCACGGCCGACAATTGCTAAAACGCGTATTTTAGGCGGGCATCAACAGATGTTGCGCCTGGACCAGGAAGATAGTGCAAGTTTTTCTAGCACTGAAAACACCAGCCTGCTGCAAACACTTAAAGTCGAGTTAGGCGAAAAACCCAGCGTAGTGATTTTGTCCGATTATGCCAAAGGCTTGCTCAGCGAAGCCATTTGCCAGCAAATTATTGCCCAGTGCCAAGCCCATAAAATTCCCGTTTTAGTGGATCCAAAAGGTTCGGATTACAGTAAGTACAAAGGTGCTACTGCCCTCACTCCAAACAAGAAAGAAGCCGCAGAAGCCTGCCACACCACAGGCAGCGACACAGATTTAATCAGCAAAGTCACTGCACTAAAAACCAAGCTGGGCTTAGGTTTTATGGCAGTCACCCGTGGCGAAGAAGGCATTAGCCTTATCGAAGGCAATACAAATAAAAACAATGCCCACCACTTACCTGCTACCGCACAACAAGTGTTTGATGTCTCTGGTGCTGGCGACACAGTGATAGCAACACTAGCTGCAGGGTTAATGCACGATTTAACGCCGTTGCAAAGTTTAGAATTAGCCAACATTGCTGCTGGCGTGGTGGTGGGAAAAGTAGGCACTGTGCCAATCACACAAGCGGATTTGCTAGCAGCGTTGACTGCCAAGCAAGGCAATGAACAAGCCCATAAAATCTGTGATTTAGCCGAATTGAATGTAAAAGTGAATGCATGGAAGCAAGCCAAGCAAAAAATCGTATTCACCAATGGTTGCTTTGATTTGCTGCATGCTGGCCACGTGACTTACCTGGAAGCCGCAAAAAAACGTGGTGATAAGCTGATTCTTGGTCTCAACACCGACAGGTCGGTCAGCGCGATAAAAGGGCCTAGCAGACCAGTCGTGCATGAGAATGATCGCGCACGTGTGCTGGCTGCACTAGAAAGTGTAGATGCTGTGATTCTATTTGATGAAGACACCCCACTCAAATTAATTAAAGCCTTGAGGCCAGATGTTATCGCCAAGGGTAGCGATTACAGCGCTGATCAAGTAGTTGGTGGCAAAGAAGTGCAAAGCTGGGGCGGTGAAATCGCGTTAATCGAGCTAGTAGAAGGCCGCAGCACCAGCAATATTATCCGCAAACTCAACGCTTAATGGCTGATAAAACCTTAGACAAAATTTTAGTCCTTGGCCCTGCGTGGGTGGGCGATATGGTGTTGGCACAAAGCTTGTTTAAAACGCTCAAAGTCAACCTGCCTGACTGCATCATTGATGTTGCTGCTCCCGCTTGGACATTGCCTTTATTAGAACGCATGCCAGAAGTCTCTGGCAAAATCGCGCTGCCATTTAAGCATGGCGAACTGGCTTTTTGGCAACGCATTCAATTTGGCAAAAGCTTAAAAAATGCCGGTTACAGCCAAGCCATTATTCTCACCAACTCGTTTAAATCAGCCCTGCTGCCTTGGGCGGCTCGCATCCCAAAACGCACCAGTTTTTTGGGCGAAATGCGCTACGGTTTAATTAATGATATTCGTTCACTTGATAAAACGAAGCTCAAAAAAACGGTTGAACGCTTTGTGACGTTAGGCCTGGATAAGGATGCAGCCTTACCAACAACAATCCCAAATCCACAATTAAAAACTACACCAGAGGCCTCATGGATATTGGCTCACAAGCTTGGCATCTTGAATGATGAAAGCAATATTTTAGGCCTTTGCCCAGGAGCAGAATACGGCGAGGCAAAACGCTGGCCAGCCGAATATTATGCAGAAGTAGCCAATCATGCGCTTAAAAATGGCTGGCAAGTATTATTGTTTGGATCTGATAAAGACGTGCCTGTGACAAAGCAGATTAACCTGCTCACTCAAAATAAATGTGTGGATTTGGGCGGAAAAACCACGCTAGCAGAAGCCATAGATTTAATGTATGTTTGCGACACCGTGATTAGCAATGATTCTGGCTTGATGCACGTCGCGGCCGCACTCAATAAAAAACTCATCGCCATTTTTGGCAGTAGTGACCCTTATCACACGCCGCCCATGCAATCTAGTGCAGTGGTAGAATATTTAGGTATATCTTGCAGTCCCTGCTTTCAGCGCGAGTGCCCACTTAAAGCTGAGTCGCATTTGGCTTGCTTAAAAAATATTTCCCCGCAAATGGTACTCACTAAAATCTAGTCCTTAATTTAAACCATGCAATTTATTATTCCAAATTTTTTCAACAAAATAGACAAAGTCTCACTAAACAAACTATTTTGGTGCGTAGTATTTGCAAGTATGTTACTGGCTGGTTGGATGCAGTATATTCAACATGGCTGGATTAACCCAGATACAGTCCTCTACTTTGAACAAGCGCGTTTAATTGCACTTGGTGATTGGGCTGGTGCCATTAAAGTATTCAATTGGCCGCTATATGGTGCGTGTATTGCAGCTGTGCATAAAATTACCAGCTTAGGCATTCATCAATCTGCCCAACTGTTGAATATGTTGTTTTTTGCCATTGCTACCGCCAGCTTTTTAACTATTATCCAGTTGGCAGGCGGCGGCGCGCGCGTCATGCTAGCAGGCACATTATTGTTATTTGGTGGCCAATACTTAGTGGGCGACGTGTTGGAAATGCTGATGCGCGATGAAGGGTTTTGGGCATTTTACTTAAGTGGCTTAGTATTCTTTATACGCTATGTGCAACACAATAAACTAAACGATGCGTTGCTGTGGCAGGTATGCATGATGATTGCCACCCTATTCCGCATTGAAGCTATTTGCTATTTAATTGGTTTGCCACTTTGCTTGCTGTTGATGCGTGAGCTTAGTTGGAAAAATCGCTTATTGCACATACTAAACGCTTATTCAGTTGCAATCTTTGCGCTGATTGCGATTACTGCAGCAATTATAATCAGTGACAATTTAAGTATGCGCAACTTTGGTCGCCTACAAGAAGTACTTTCGTGGAATTTATATCAAGAATTTACACTAAAGTTTCAGACTCAAGTGCAAATCATGTCTAGTCAGGTGCTGGGAAAATATTTAGAAGAATTTGCTTTGGCAGGTTTATTGTTAACTTTTATTTATGTCATGATTGCAAAAATAATTTCTGCCACCGGCCTATTTGCTGCTGTTTTTGCTGGCTTTGCGCTAAAAAATCATGGCACAGACATAGAGCCTAAAGCCTATTTAGTACTAAAAGCTACGGCGATTATTGCACTCATCAGCTTGGCGCTGATTATCGTAAAAGTGTTTGTACTATCTGGCCGCTATGCAGCTGGATTAAGCTGGATATTGCTGGTGCTTGGCGCGTTTTATTTTGCAGTATTGCTGGACATTAAAGATAAAAAAATAGCCATGATTACTAGTTTAATTGTTGTGGCGCTTTGCCTAGGATTTGTAAAAAACATCCTACCTAAACGCCAAGGCTATAATTACATGCAAGAGGCAGTTACGTGGGTAAAGCAGCATAATATAGAGCAGAAACCTGTGTTTTATGATGAGTCTCGATTGCGTTATTATGCTACCGAGCCCTTTACTGGTGCAACACCCGATCCCTGGAAAGAAACTCTTATTAAAATGAAAATGGGTTACTTTAATCGTTATACTTTTTTGTTAATTAGCCATTCCACTAAAGCGCAAAGTAGAGAGTCAGAATTGCGCAGGTTGAAGCCACGTTACCGAGAGATTGCACGCTTTCCAGATGAAAAAAAGCGTAAATTTATAGTTATTTATCAAAACTTGGATGCGCCATGATTACATTAAACAAACTTTACTTTTGGCGAAAGTTAGCGAAAAAGAAACGTAAGCAAGAGTTTCGTAAAGAATTACCGCACCTTAGTCTCGAACAAAGATTCAGCAAGATTTACAAAATTAATTACTGGAATAATGAAGAAAGCAGGAGTGGGCAAGGTTCCACCCTACATTTGACCGAAAATTTACGTGCGGAATTACCAAAACTATTCGCTCAGTTTGATATATGCAAGGTGTTGGATGGTCCTTGTGGTGATTTCAATTGGATGAAATTGGTTGTTAGGGATACCGAAATTATCTATATTGGTGCTGATATCGTACCTGAGCTGATAGAAGAAAATATTAAGCGATATGCCAATCCGCAGGTTAATTTTATCAGACTTGACTTACGGATTGACCCCTTACCAGATGCCGATTTAATGCTTTGTCGTGATTGCTTATTTCACTTATCTTACCTAGACACACGAATGTTGTTAGAGAACTTTATTAAGTCTGACATTCCGTATCTATTAACCACTACTTACCAGAACGATGGTACGTTTGAAAATACAGATATAGAGAGTGGTCATTTTCGCAAGATAGACCTTTTACAGACACCTTACTTCTTTCCTATAGACACACTTACCAAGATTAACGATTATTTGCCTGACGAACATCCAAGATTTCTCTGTTTATGGTCACGGGAGCAAGTAAGCAAAGCCCTAGAACGAACACAGTTAAGCTAGAAAAAATCCATCTGGAGTAATGGTAAAGTCAATAATTTTTGATTGTGTCAGACCATTTATCGAAGCCACATGTTGGTTAGCCCATTCTTTTTTCCATATCATAAAATGGAAATAAGGAAAATAATGCTCATCTAGATTCTCGCAGGTCAGCCTTCCGA
The DNA here is from genome assembly GCA_036676175.1 of Methylotenera sp. GTDB lineage: Bacteria > Pseudomonadota > Gammaproteobacteria > Burkholderiales > Methylophilaceae > Methylotenera_A. Next base: position 8,339 of record JAKFDL010000091.1, read on the forward strand.
CGTGCCACCTCCATGATTTCGGAAAGTTGTCAGAACCATCCAGCCACCTTACTCTGCCATTGGGCGTGGTATAGGCCTCTTCAAACTCAGCACGCTTAAGCCATGGATCGTACCATTGCATCAATTTTTTTAACCATTTTGGTGAGTTCTTATGTCGCAGAAAAAGCTTACTAAAATTCTTTTCATCAAAAGCCAAATGCTCGTCTTGCATAAATCTTTCTTGCCAGCTCTCTACTTTTTGATATGCCAAAGTCATTTCTGACACATTTCGTATTAAACACAAATGTCCAGAAATTCGAGTTTTGTGTGTTGAAAATATATCTTTTTTCTGCAACCTCGCTTCGTGAAAATATTGCCGCAAATCACCATAAACCAAATCTAAGTCACCGAACGCCCAAAAATCATATCCAATCAGCTCTTCGCTATGTATTTGACCCAAGGCCGGCTTAATATCACATAACTTGTAAGCATTAGCTGGATGAAAGTGAATACCCAAGTTAATTGATACTTTCATACAGTAGTCTTCATAGCTTAAATATACGACTTTCACATTGGCTGGACAGTCTTGTAGTATGTTGCAATCCGTATAAATCAACCAATCTATAGTTGAATTCTCACGGCAAGTTGCGAGAAAAAAAGGCATCCAGAACGGCCAAGCACCAAAATATGGAATGAGAATGCAAATCTTACTTAATTGTGATTCTGACATGCTTCGTCAATCCTAGTCTGCTTGACTAATTGCCAAAAACGTTCAAATGCTGCTTGGTCAGAAAAACGCTGCTCAAGTACGGCCTGTATAAGGGTAGTCGAATGGTGACTTTGTTGCATATTAAGTATCGCTTGACTCAAGGCCTCAACATTGCCGAATTCGAACAAGCAGCCTACCTCTCGTACCACTTCCATACCCCCCCCATTATCACTACAAATAATTGGTAAGTTTGCGGCCATCGCTTCTAGCAACACCATTCCGAATGGTTCACGATCTGATGTAAGTGCAAACACATCAAACGCTTTAAAGTAGCGCTTAGCATTGGGCACATTACCTGTAAAAATCACCTGGGATTCTAACTTTAAGTTGACTACCAGTTGTTTTAAGTCCTGTTCTAATGGTCCATTGCCCATGATTACCAACAAACTATTGGTAGGTAATTGTGGTATCGCTTTTGCAAAAGCTTTGATGAGTGTCGCTTGGTCTTTATCGTGATGTAACCTGCCTACATTGCCAACTATCCAAGCATCTTGCGGCAGGCTTAAAGCATCCCGCGCTTCTGTTTTACTTACCATAGCACTGTGGGTGATAGCCACGTCAATGTGGTTATATAGTGTTTGTATACGTGTTTCATCCCAGGCTTTTAAATCGTGTCGCAGGTCGTCCCGCACTGCATTTGATACTCCCAACATCAAAATGCGTTGTTGGTAGAAATTCACTAGTATTCTGCGAGTGAATTTGCTGTAATCATTATAGTTATGATGCACACTGATAACCGGTAGGTTTGTGCCAAGCAAGGCTACATAGGTAGGCTTAACGCGGTGTGCGATTACAAATAAAAAATTTTCGCGCGCTGTGATATGTTTAATTTTTACAATTGCACCTAATTTCAGGCCACTTACTTGGCTGCTTTTATACCCTAAAAAAATCACCTCATCTGAGGCACTCCCTTGGACAACTTCATCACTAGGCTGGCCAGTTAAATACACGGTAAGCACCTTGTAAGGCGTGCCATTAACCAAGGCTGCATATTGCCGGGCGCAATCTAAAAACGGCGGATAGTAGCTATGGCATATTTGTAAAATACGCACTTAAATTCCTGCAGTCGCTTGTTGTGTCATTAAGTTTAATTTGGTTTTTAGCTCTTGCCGTGCTGATATGTTTGCTGCATCCACATAAGCATTTATCATCATCGCTAAATTATCCGCACCCAACAACTTTATATCTTGTTGATAGCGTAATAAGCGCTTAAAGCCTCTTAGTCGGGTACTTATATTTAAGGCCCATGGAAAAATACGCATATCCGCAATATCGATTAGCCCAAAATCCCCCTGCAGACTTAATACAATATTGCCAAAATGGAGTGATTTAAAGTGGATACCAAGCTGGTGTAGTTTAGCAATAAAAACACCTAGTGCTTCACAATGATGCACTGTTAACTTATTGTTTTTCACTAGTGCACTCAACGTGTCTCCAAGCAATGGCTGATACAACACAGCAGTATTAGTAGAACCATTAAAATGGATAAGTTGAATGATCTTGACTGTTGGAATATTCCGCTCATGTAAGCGTTGCGCATTCCTACAAAAACTGCGCGCATTAGAATAAATCAGGCTACTGCTAAACCACCCACGCAAGCGAAATACCTTGAGCATATTGCCATCGGGTAGCAATGTCACTTTTATACCGCGCTCATCTTGTTCAAGCGTTTTCCCGCTAGCTTGCAGTTTGGCTAATTCCGCCTGCGTCATCAGTTGGCTTTTCATGCCAGTAATTCTTCCATATTTTTATAGGCGACAATATTATTTTCGGCACAGTATTCTTGCCAATCAGGCACCTCTGTCCAATTGCTCAAAAAAACAAAATCCAGCCCCGCTTTGGTAGCGGCCTGATGGTCGTATTTGCTGTCCCCTAAAAACAGGGCAGGAAGCTGTAAATTGCCATTGGCAATTTCACGCGCAAGTACATCGTCTTTTTGATCCGGTCCACCAAAAATACCCACTTCAAACATTTGCGCTAAGTTAAAGCCATTTAATTGTCGGCGTGGGAAGACTCTTCTTAATTCAGCCTGATCGCCGCCAGACAGCAGCATCCATGAGGCTTGTGGCGTTGCTGCTTTTAGTGCTAATAATGCAGGTGCAATTTCACATTGCATCAAACTTTTATCTAAAATGTCTTCAAACGCCTCTAGATATTTCTGTACTATTTCAGTGGTAATCGGTTGTTTTACAATCTCTTTTAAATAATATTCAATTTTCCCATTGCGCGGAAAACTGCCTTTGGTGACATGATGATGCACAAAAGCTTGCGCCTCAGCATCGCTGCCGCCGTTGCGTTTAGCCACATCAAAATAAGCTTGTACTTTCACCTTATTGCTATTAAGCACCACACCGTCACAATCAAATACGATGGTTTTATATTTTGCTAAATCTATATTCAATGCCGGATCTCGATAAAACTAAGTCTCAATAAAAAAGGGCTGCAAAAACAGCCCTTATTGTAATCTAAAGATGACTTATGCTGGCTTAATGGCGCTCGCTTCTTTAGCCAGTTTAGTAATATGCGCCCAATCTTTACGTGCTACAGCATCAGCCGGGGTTAACCATGTACCGCCGCACACTACCACATTGGGTAGCGCCAAAAATTGTGAGGCGCTTTCAACTGTGACACCACCAGTGGGACAAAATTTCACATCGCCAAATGGTCCTGCAAAGCCTTTTAACAAATTAATACCACCAACAGCGACCGCTGGGAACAATTTCAAGAAGAAGTAATCATCTGCATTTGCAGTCATAATCTCACTACCTGTTGAAACACCAGGCAATAAACTCAACCCAATCTTGCGGGAAAACAGGCCAAGCTCACTGGTGTAGCCTGGGCTGACCGCAAATTTGCAACCTACATCGAGTGAGTTTTGCGCATCATTTAAATTGCGCACCGTACCGCTACCCATAATCGCATCAGGTACATGCTTGGCAATTTGCTCCATGGCTTGTAGTGCGCAGCTTGAGCGCAACGTCACTTCTAATACGCGAATACCACCTTCAAGCAAGGCTTCTGCCATCGGAACGGCGTCTTCTACTTTGTTGATGACGATAACTGGAATGACTGGGCCTTGCTTGGCTAAATCTAATGTGTTCATGTTTCTCTCTAAATATTTAATTCGATTTTTTGACTATTTGAATAATGCTAGCTGTTTCAAAATAAATTTTAGCGTGGCACTTGAGCGAAGACAGTACGTTTTGTACGGCGAGCGAAAGTAACACAGCCAAATTATATTTTCAGACAGCTACAACCAAGTGATTGCGCCTTCTTCGGCTGACAATACATTCCTTCTCATCCCACCAAATAACTCACGTCCTAAACCATGTGAATTATTCTGGCGTTTGATATCAGAAAGCTCTTCTACTTCACGCTCTGCCCATTCATCTTCATCTACTAGTACATTCACCATGCCCACGGTCGCATTGAGACGAATGATGTCACCAGTCCTTACCTTAGCTAATGGACCGCCTGCAGAAGCTTCTGGCGTTAAATGAATAGCCGCTGGAATTTTACCTGAAGCGCCGCTCATGCGACCATCAGTAACAATCGCCACCATAAAGCCTTTATTTTGTAGTACAGCAAGTGGTGGCGTGAGCTTATGCAACTCTGGCATGCCGTTGGCTTTTGGCCCTTGAAAGCGCACTACTGCCACAAAATCACGCTCTAATTCTCCACGGTCAAACGCCTCTAATAACTCCTCTTGTGCATCAAATACAATGGCTGGTGCTTCAATGATGTGTCTATCTTCTGGCACTGCAGAAATTTTAATTACACTACGGCCCAAGTTGCCTTTAAGCAAGCGTAAACCACCAGATTCGTTAAATGGGAAAGCTGCTGTACGCACGATGGTTTCATCCGTGCTCTCTTTGGGCAGATCTTTCCAAACCAATGTGTCATTTTCTTTCACTGGCAATTTACCGTAATCACGCAAGCCACCATAAGCTACAGTGAATACATCGGGGTACATATAACCAGCATCGATAAGCTCGCGAATGACAAATGCAGGGCCACCTGCAGCCTGGAACTCATTCACATCTGCTTTGCCATTTGGATAAACGCTGGCCAGCAATGGCGTTGTTTTAGCCAAGTGATAAAAGTCGGTCCAATCAATCATAATACCGGCTGCGCGCGCTACCGCCACCCAATGAATAAGATGGTTAGTTGAGCCACCAGTGGCTAATAGCGCAACCATGGCATTCACAATCACATGCTCATCCACCAGCTTACCAATAGGGGTAAACTGCGCTGGCTTAGTATTAGCAAGCACCATTTTAACTGCTTCGCGTGTCAGCAGTTCGCGTAATCCATCATGCGGATGCACAAATGCTGCACCTGGAACATGCAAGCCCATTGCTTCCAGCAACATTTGGTTGCTGTTAGCAGTGCCGTAAAAAGTACAGGTGCCAGCGCCATGATAAGCAGCAGATTCACTGGCCAACAGCTCCTCTCGCCCAACTAAGCCTTGCGCATATTTTTCGCGAACTTTCGATTTTGTGGTGTTATCAATACCAGTACTCATGGGCCCAGCAGGTACAAACACGCATGGCAAATGACCAAAATGCAGTGCGCCGATGAGTAAACCTGGCACAATTTTATCGCACACACCAAGTAACAGCGCCGCATCAAATACGTCATGCGAGAGCGCAATGGCGGTACCCATCGCAATATTGTCACGGCTAAACAGTGACATCTCCATACCTGGCTCGCCCTGTGTAATACCATCACACATCGCAGGTACGCCGCCTGCAACTTGCACAGTGGCACCATGTTTGCGCGCTTCATCGCGCAAGATTTCGGGGTAATTCACATACGGCTGATGCGCAGAAAGCATCTCATTGTAGGCAGTCACAATCGCAATATTGGTGGCTTTTTCTGCCACCACGCGCAATTTATCGTTGGCAGGCATCGCTGCAAACGCATGTGCCACATTGGCACAGCCCAAACGATCAGCACCCTTTTTACGATTCAACATCGCATCTACACGGTGCAAGTAAGCACTGCGTGTTGGGCGACTTTTTTCGATGATGCGTTCGGTGACTTCTACGTGTGATTGTTTCATAAGGATATCTTCAAAAACCTACTACTAAAATAAAATGCACTACCCCGATTATCGCTAAATACGGGGGTTCCGTCAAATTTAACTCGGTTATGATTCGCTTGGATTACGTGACAAAATCGTCCTGCATACCGCCTGGATATTGGCCTGCAGGGCATGTTGTTTAGATTTTTGTGCTTTTATTATGTCTTATTTTCTGTTTTTTGCTTGGTAACTAAAATATCTTCCAGCATTAAGTACTCTAAATCACAGCCATAAAACATATTCAGTGCATCTGTTGGGCTGCAAATCATTGGTTCGCCTCTTCTATTTAGCGAGGTATTCAGCACTACCGCATTGCCACGTAGTTTTTCCAAGTGTTCTATTAATTCGTAATATCTTGGATTAGTCTCACGCGTTACCACTTGCGCGCGCGCTGTGCCATCTTCATGCACCACTTCGGGAATACGAGAATTCCATGCAGGGTTGACATCAAAGGTAAACGTCATATACGGCGCAGGGTGATATGTCTGCAGAATATCTTCAGCCACGGTATCTAACATACTCGGGCAAAATGGTCGCCACCGCTCGCGGTATTTGATTTGGGCGTTAATACGATCGGCCACGCCAGGATAACTCGGATCCCCCAAAATACTGCGACAACCGAGTGAGCGCGGTCCGAACTCCATGCGACCCTGAAACCATGCTAGTGGATTGCCGGCGGCTAGCAATTCAGCCGCTTTTTGCGGAAAATTTTCAACTTTTGTGAAAATTGGCTTATCCGGATGCACCTCGCACGCTGCCACACATTCCGCACTGGTAAAACTTGGGCCAAGATAAGCGTGCTGCATCTTGTGGATGGTTTCACCCGCCAAGTGCGCAGCGTATGTCGCCGCACCTAAGCTGGTGCCGTTATCACCAGACGCGGGTTGTACGAACAGCTCTTTTACACTGGGCATGGCGATAATGCGTTGATTTAATTTAACATTGAGCGCGACGCCACCTGCCATGGCGACCTTGCCAGTTTCTTTAATGATATCGCCCAAATAATAGTCAATCATTTGCAGAGCAAGGTCTTCTAACAATTTTTGCACACTGGCAGCATAGTGAATATAGGGGTCATCAATTTCATCACCGCTACGTTTTGGCCCCAGCCAGTCGATTAGTTTTTGGGTAAAGTAATAGCCCTTAGATTTTCCATCGGGGCCTTTTTCTTTGTAGCGACGCAGACCAACTACATTAACATAGTCGGTATTGACAATCAGTTCGCCATTTTCAAACTTGGCCAAACGGCTAAAATCGTACTTGTTGGCATCACCAAAAGGCGCCATGCCCATCACTTTAAATTCACCATCCAGCATGTCAAAACCCAAAAACTCGGTAAGGGCGCCATATAAGCCGCCTAATGAATCTGGGTCGTAGAACTCTTTAATCTTGTGGATTTTGCCATGCTCACCATAGCCAAAAAAAGTGGTCGCATACTCGCCTTTACCATCGATTCCGACAATGGCCGTTTTTTCAGTAAATCCACTTAAATGGTAAGCGCTGGAAGCATGTGCTAGATGATGCTCAACAGGCACAAACTTGGCCTTGGTTAAGCCCAGCTCTTGCATCAACTTCAATGATTTATTACGGTTGCGGCGAAAGCGACGGTTTCCATTAAAAATAGCATCTAAAGCACGATCTGGTGCATACCAATAGCGCTTGGCATAATGCCAACGCGCGTTGGTGGAAAGCGGAATTTCGCCATACGGAAACGCTACAATATCCACCTGTTCAGGCTTGATACCTGCTTGCTTTAGACAGAATTTTGCAGCTTCGTAAGGAAATTTATTTTTGGCGTGTTTATCGCGAATAAAGCGCTCTTCTTCTGCCGCCGCAATAATTTTTCCATCAATTAAAATTGCCGCCGAGGCATCATGCCCGAGCGCGCCAGATAAGCCTAATACAATCATACTAATACCATCATTTAGTCATTCTTTATTGGTTGCAATGCCTGCTCTAATCAGCAGTGAGTCGTCTGGATATACGACTTTAAATGTCTTCACAAACGCATTATACAGGCTTGAGTTGTCTTTCCAATTTTGCATAAAGCGTTGCAAATCGCGCACGTGAGCGGCGATGTTAGTTTTGCGATGCTGGCGCATACTGTCTAAATCAATCAGCACAGGCTGCGTGCCGTGAATTTTAATGTTAGTCGCCTTCATGTCGCCATGCGAGATTTGCAGTAAATAAAGCTTATAAAAAATCGTTGCGATATTTTTTACTGCCTCGGCGCGCTGTGCTTTATCTTGTGTTTGCGCAAAATATTCTGCCACATCGGGCAAGTCTAAGTATTCCGCCAGAAAATACGCTTTGCCGCGCAAGCCAAAAGTGCGTTGCTCATAAAGCGCAATCGGCTTGGCAGTGGCAATCTCTAAAATGGATAGTCGGTGCGCATTGGCCCAAGAAGCTGCGGCACGACTAGGCCGAAATGCACGGCTGAGGCCATGCCAAAAACTCTTAATATTGTAACGTTTAATGACTACTTTTTTATTGTCAATTGCTGCCAGCGCTACCGTGCAGGTATTGCCATTTTTCAGCAGATTACTAGGTTGTATCAAAGCCTCTAATTCGGGCACACTTTTAGGTAGCTTTATGTTGGCATCGCTGGAAGCCGCAATAAATAATCGCTGCGAGGCAGTGATATTCACATCGGAGCATTGCCTGAATACTTTTTTATCTGCATAGCTACTCACTACTTTTTGGCGGTGCTCGCTTGTTATTGCATTAATCAATGCCGCATCAGGTAGCACCTTTAAGCCGCGTGCATCGGAATAAGTTTGCAGTAACTCAGCAAACCAGCTCTCTATCTCCAGTGCATCAAATTTTGAAAATAAAACACTCAAATTTTTAAACGCTTGGTGCTGACTCAAGTTTGAATATTTGCGAATACCATCGCCATCCAGCGTGTAGATATTTTCAGCCTGAACCAAAAAGTTTTTAAGATGTAAATCCGTTTGCAGCAAGTTGGTTTGATGGTGTTGAGCCACTGTTTTAACCAGCAGTTTGGCTAGTTTAAAGCGCGCATTTTTGTTCGACTGTGCCCACAGCGTTTCTGCGTTTTCTGCGTTTGCAATTTCCTGAAAAATCAGCACAGCACCTTTACCACTCGGCAAATCCCCTGCATACAACAAACTGGGCGTGAGCAAATTGGCAGCGGTTAAATATCGCACACCCATTTCATCGCGCTGCGCATATCGACGGTAATCTTTACCAAAAAATAACTTCACATAGACATTGATATCGCCCCATTCGCCTCGACAAACCAAACGTCGGTTAGGCAAATGACGTACCACGGATAAATTTTTTAATTGCGATTTACCTTGTAACAGAAGCCCTGCCGCATCAAGGCCATACTGACTCAAAACCTGCAGGTGTGTTTGCTTATGTAGCAACGAAATTATCCCTTAATTTTTGTGCCGCGTTTTTTACGCATGGAGCGCTTTATAATTAGCCGACACAGCCATTTACTAAACCCTGTCAAATGCGTTAATTGGCAGTACTGCATAAAAAAATACAGGCGTTGCGTACGGTTCCAGTGTTCTGCGTGCCTATTCAAAGCGGCTAAATCAAAATAAGCGTTATTCCAAAAGATCGGGCTAAAGCGGGCTTTTTCCAAGTCAATTAACGCGACTTGCGGGGTGGTATTCGCCGTCGCGACAAAGATATGTTTGGGATACAAAGCGCGATGCATTAAATTGAGCTGGTGAAAACAACGTAGCTTAGAAGCAATGCTTGCTAACAAAACACGTTTCTTTTGAGCGCTCATTATTTCTTCTATCGCAATTTGATGGCTGAGCGCATCGAGTGGAATAAAACCAGTGAGTTCCACCGTAATCAAAATCGCGCGTGCTTGCTGCTTCGTAGACTTCTCGCCATAAAACACCACACGTGGCGCATCAAATTCCCGCTTTTCCAGAAACGTCAGATGTTCAAATTCACGCCTAAAGGTAGGTTCACCTTTGATGGGGTTACGTAAGCTAAACCTGCCATGATTTTGCTGCTTTTTAACAAACACGCGTAGGGGCTGACCTTCTGGCGTATCTAATTGCAAACGCCCCACTCCGCTCCAGCCACCCCGACGTTCGTTCGGCGCTTCAAACCAATCAATCTCGCGCGCCCAGATTGCATCAAAATCATGCAACTGATTTTGCGCAAAGATAGCCTGATAATGGGTTGATTGAAACAATGCGGGTAAGCTTCAAATTAATCTATCGCGGATTATATCAGCCAATGCGCGCTTTAAGCGCCTGAGATAAAGTTTCGCGCTTATCAAGTATAATCGCACGCTATGCTGTCGCTGATTCTAAAACCGCTTACTTACTTGCCGCTGCACATATTACATGGCCTAGGTGCAGCTTTAGGTGGGTTACTTTTTTATTGTATGCCCCAAGCTAAAAAGCGCGCCACCGCGAATATATCGCAAAGCCAATTGGCTAAAAATCCAGTTGCCATAAAAGAGGTTGCACGCAAAAGCTTTGCTGAACTTGGTAAGGCGATATTTGAAACGCCGATGATTTGGCAACAAAATGAGGCGGACTTGTTGCGCTTGGTGCAACAAACACATGGCTGGGAGGTTGTAGAAAATGCACTGCAAACGGGAAAAGGGATTATTTTTCTCACGCCGCATCTAGGTTGCTTTGAAATCACATCCATCTATTACGGCAACCAACACCCCATTACCGTGCTCTACCGTCCACCAAAGTTAAAATCGCTGGAAGCTCTTATTTTACGCGGTCGTTCACGCACCGGCGTAACGCTGGCAGCCGCCAATGCTAGCGGCGTGCGCAAGCTCATGCAAGCGCTCAAACGTGGTGAAGCGATTGGTATTTTGCCCGACCAGATTCCCTCCGCAGGGGAAGGGGAATGGGCCGACTTTTTTGGCAAACCTGCTTACACCATGAGCCTAGCCAGCAAGCTGGCAGAGAAAACGGGGGCGACTGTGATTATGGGTTTTGGTGAGCGCTTAGCGCACGGGGCAGGCTACGCACTTCATTTAAAAAAAATAGACAGTATTGCCACGCCAGCTTTGTTGAATCAGGCAATTGAACAACAAATTGCCCAAAAACCTAGTCAATACTTGTGGAGCTACAATCGTTACAAAGTGAGAAGTCACGCACTGATGAAACATCGCAACAGAATAATTAACCCAGATTAGTTAATTGCCGATTTTTCTTTGGCTAAACGCTGTTGAAATTTTGTGCTGTTAAACTTGGCAAACAGCTTGTTCGCACGCGTCTCCACTTTTGTCCAAAAAGCAGCTTTTTGTGGCAAATAATGTTGCTTAAATAGGTTTAAATCTAGCGCATCTAAGCCATTTTGCAGCATTGAGAAATATAACCCTGCAATGTCTTTCATCACCGCCTCACCATTCGGCGATTGGTTCTGCAACATGCGATGCAAATCGATTAGATGCAAATCGTAATGATTAGCTAATGCGTTTTGACGGCTTAGCACAAAATGACATAGATAAAAATCTCGATGACATAAACCAGCACTGTGTAGTTTGCTGGCAATGTCTGCGACAACGGTCAACATTAAGTGTTTTGAATCTTCAGGCATAAGGTAAGACTGGCTATCCATCAGCATTTCTTCTAAGGAGACAATATCGCCTAAATCCTCGGTTAACACAAAAGATTGCATGGTTGCAGGGTTACTGCCACGCTGGCCGTAAGCCACTAGTGGTGTAGTGGCAATGCCAATCTCACTTAACTTTTGTATCGCACGTACTTCAGTCATTGCGCCTAAAATCGGTAGTTTTAAGCTCAACAGGTTTTTAAAAACCTCACCCCACCCCACCCCAAAATGCTGTTTAATGAAGTAATTTCTACCACCAATTTCTACGCGCATGGTTTTGCGACCAGGCACATCGCGGAACGCTTTACCGCTTAATCGCATCATCGCTTCGAACACATCCCCTTCTAAATGCGCAGAAATAGCTTCTGGCACATAAATCATTTGCTTAGACATGCTGTGCTTTCTTGGCTTCAGCCAGTCGAATAAGAATCTTGGCTTCTGCACTGCCATCATTTTCTTGCATGATTTTTTGTGCTTGTTTTAACCCGTTATCCGCCCACATTTGCTTGTATTCGCTTGTGCGCATTTGTGCAAATAGCACATTAAAATTGGCTTGTTCAAACGGCATTTCGCATACTAGTCCAGCACTAGCTTCACGCACATAATGTGCATAGCCGCAACTTGCCGTCACTAGCATTGGCGTAGCGCTGGCCATACCTTCCAAAATGACCAGCCCTGTATTTTCACGGTAAGCTGGGTGAATGCATACATCGGCACCTTGCATCAGTTGCGGGATATCTGGCCGGCCTTTTGAAATCACTACATTGTCCGCCACACCTAATTTTTTTGCCAATTTGGTAAATTGGCTAGGGTTGTCTTGGCCGACAGCAACCAATTTTGTAGTCGCGCGCAACGCATCTGGCAAAGCGCTTAACGCTAAAATTGCACGGTCTAGCCCTTTCATGGCAAAGCCGGAACCTGTCAGCAAATAGACGAAATCATTCTCAGCAAAATTAAATTGTTGCCGTAAATAAGCGCGTGCTTCAGCTTTGGGTTTTAATATAAAACGCTCGGGTAACAAACACGGTGGAATATAATGAAAACGTCTGTCTTGCGTGCCATACCAGTTCTGAAAATGTGGTTTCTCAGCCAACGATACTGCTAAAATATCGGTGCTGGATTCGCTAGAAAACACGGCCTTTTCACATGCAGAAAACCACTTAAAACGCGGCAAAAGCCGATACAAAAAATTGCGCTGTTGGTGCGCTCGCTCTATAAAGCAGGGGTCGGCAGCAAAGTGGGCATCCAAACCCGCCATGCGGTTATAGCCAAAAATATAATCGAAACTTCCTGTTTTTGAAAAAGTCGCCTCTATAAATTTTTGGTAACGCTGATAATTGAACAAACCCTTTTGCGGCAGCACATGCACATGAATGCCAGCTGGCGCTTCGCCTTGCCAACTCATGGTAAACACTTCTACTGTGTGTCCACGTTTTAGCAGTTCATTCGCTGTGCGCAGCATATCGCGCTGCATGCCACCAAACGGGAAGTATTTAAAAATAATAAATGCAAACTTCATGACTTCAGACGTTTTTCAATATTAATTAGGTGTTTTTCAACACATGAAAAACGTTAATTGTATGCGAAAATGTGGGCTATGCCGCGTATTCTACTCGTTAAAACTTCTTCGCTGGGCGATGTCATCCACAATTTACCAGTGGTGAACGATATTTTGCAGCATGCACCTCAAGCGCATATAGACTGGCTGGTGGAAGAATCCTTTGCAGATATTCCACACTTACATACTGGCATAAGCCATGTATTTACACTGGCTTTACGGCGTTGGAAAAAACATATATTTAGTCAAAAAACTTGGCAAGAAATTGCTGCGTTTAAGCAATTAATTCAGCAGAATCAATACGATGCTATTATCGACACACAAGGGCTGCTTAAAAGCGCGCTCGTCATGCGTTGGGCCCGTGGCGAAAAACATGGTTATGATAGACAGTCTATCCGTGAGCCGCTTGCAAGCTGCTTTTACGATAAGACCCATGCGATTTCTTATCAGCAACATGCGGTAACGCGTAACCGTGCACTTTGTGCGTTAAGTTTAGGCTATGAAATCCCAACCGATGCGCCTGATTACGGTATGCCTACAGACCGCATGGCCATTCATCCAAATACCAGTGATTTGCAGTCTGATTATATGATTGCCTTGCATGGCACCAGCCGTGATAGCAAGTTGTGGCCGGTGGAGCATTGGATAGCGCTGGGCAAGCAACTTGTACTACAAAACTTGAACATGGTGCTACCTTGGGCGAGCGATGCTGAACATGCGCGCGCAAATATAATTTCTACTCAACTATCCAACGCTGTTGTATTACCCAGGCTCAGCATCAGTGAGCTTGCAGGCGTCATTGCCAATGCCAAAGCTGCTGTTGGTGTCGATACAGGTTTATCACACCTTGCCGCTGCACTCAATATTCCCACCATTGCCATTTACACTGACACTAATCCTGCCCTCACGGGCGTAATGGCAGGCAAATTTGCACCAGCGGTTAACCTAGGCGGCATTGACAAAACTCCTAGTGTTGCTAATGTATTGGTTGAGTTGAAACAATTGAAGAATTAATCGTGGTTTGTACCCTATTGCTCAATTGACTGGAGAATTTTTGAATGAAACAGTTACTTGTATCGTTGTTGAGCCTTTCTTTTGCGTCACTTCTTTCTGCTGAAGGGCTTGATCTAAGTATCCCTGACTCGCTTGGGGAATCAAAAAAGATCATGGGTGAGTATGCCCCATGCAAAGGTTGTGGAGTAGTCACTAACGTTCGACAACTGGCTCCGGCCGCTAATAAGACTCCGCCGCCGCCAGACTCACCCTACTTAATCACTTTTGCTGAGGCAAACCGCGAGCCAGAAGGCGAAGTTGGTACGGCTGGCACCAGCATTAAAACTTGGGATAAGTGGCCCGAGGGCGTCTGGCAAACTACAGTGCGTTTAGACGACGGCTCCTATACCGCTCACCAGAGTGAGACGCGGCCATCCTTTCAGGAAGGTGACCGCGTCCAGGTGATTTCCGGCAAGCTCGTACCACAGTAGTTTAGAATAATTTAAACTGACACCAAGTGCGCTTACGGGCGTGATGGCGGGCAAGTTAGAACCAGCCATTTACTTAGGTGGCTTTCACCAGATGCCCACTTTAGAGTACGTTTTAGGGGCATTAAAATCCCACATTTAACCACACCTTAATTTGCATGCCCTGCAGAGCTCATGAATACTGGCTTACAGGACATCATTTTACTCTCAACGCAATTTAAGTAGATACAAACAAATTGCAAACTAGCTCTTGAAATCAACTCCACTATCCCCATTTTCTGGGTAGTGTTATTAAAAACATAACTTAAGATTTTTTGGGATTTTTGGGGAAACACATGCAAGCAGATGAAAATAATCAAGACTTAGCGCAAGAGACAGAAACAGCGGCTGAGCAAACCACTGAAGAAAAAATCACGGAGCTACAAGCCGCACTAGAGGAAGCCAAAGCCAGCGTGCTGTACGTAAAAGCCGAAGGTGAGAATATTCGCCGCCGCGCCATGGATGATATTGATAAAGCGCGTAAATTTGCACTAGAAAAATTCTCAAATGAACTATTGGCAGTAAAAGATAGCTTAGACGCTGCCCTAAATGTGGGCAATGCCGATGTGGAAAGCTACAAAAATGGGGTGGAACTGACAGTGAAGCAACTTGGTGCAGTGTTCGAAAAATTTAATATTGCCGAAATCAATCCTGTTGGTGAGAAATTCGACCCGAATAAGCATCAAGCAATCTCAATGCTAGAAAACAGTGGCGAGCCAAATACAGTGACCAGCGTGCTGCAAAAAGGCTACACACTGAATGACCGTGTATTAAGGCCAGCGTTGGTGATGGTGGCAAAATAAGAGGCAAAGTAACCTCAGACTAAAAACTCTAGAAAAATAGCCTTAATTTTTTTAAGGCTATTGAAAAGATAAAAACTTACCCCACATTAAATTCATACTTCAACTACATTAACTGAGTTGATTAAATTTTAAAGATTGATTAAGGAAAAGTAACATGGGAAAAATTATTGGTATTGACTTAGGGACAACAAACTCTTGCGTCGCTGTGATGGAAGGCGGCAAGCCACGCGTGATTGAAAATGCTGAAGGCACACGCACCACGCCATCTATTATCGCTTATCAAGAAGATGGCGAAATTTTAGCCGGTGCTCCTGCTAAACGCCAGGCTGTGACCAACCCAAAAAACACGTTGTACGCAGTGAAACGCCTGATTGGCCGTCGTTTTGAGGAAAAAGAAGTACAAAAAGACATCAAACTGATGCCTTACACCATTGCCAAAGCCGATAACGGCGACGCATGGGTAGAAGTGCGCGGCCAAAAAATGGCGCCCCCACAAATTTCGGCTGAAGTTTTGCGCAAAATGAAAAAAACCGCTGAAGATTATCTAGGCGAAGCAGTGACCGAAGCAGTGATTACTGTGCCGGCTTACTTTAACGATAGCCAACGCCAAGCCACTAAAGATGCGGGTCGTATCGCTGGCTTAGACGTAAAGCGTATTATTAACGAGCCAACTGCGGCAGCACTTGCATTCGGCTTAGACAAACAAGAAGGTGATCGCAAAATCGCCGTGTATGACTTAGGCGGCGGTACGTTTGACATCTCTATCATCGAGATTTCAAATATTGATGGCGAACATCAATTTGAAGTGCTCTCTACCAATGGTGATACATTCCTAGGTGGTGAAGACTTTGATAACCGCATCATTGACTTTTTAGCGGATGAATTCAAGAAAGAAAATGGCTTAGATTTACGTAACGACTTGTTGGCGAAACAACGCTTAAAAGAAGCGGCAGAAAAAGCCAAAATTGAATTATCTGGCGCGACTCAAACTGAGGTGAATTTACCTTACATTACTGCCGATGCTACCGGACCAAAACACTTAGTGGTGAAAATCACCCGCGCAAAATTAGAGTCTTTAGTAGATGATTTAATTGAACGCACGATTGCGCCATGTCGAACAGCTATTAAAGATGCTGGCGTAAAAATTGAAGACATTACCGATGTGATTTTAGTCGGCGGTCAAAGCCGTATGCCAAAAGTGCAAGAGAAAGTACAAGAAATTTTTGGCAAAGAACCGCGTAAAGACGTGAACCCAGATGAAGCGGTGGCCGTTGGCGCGGCGATTCAAGGTGGCGTATTGCAAGGTGACGTCAAAGATGTGTTGTTGCTAGACGTAACGCCATTGTCACTTGGTATCGAAACCTTAGGTGGCGTGATGACTAAACTCATCAAGAAAAACACCACGATTCCTACCAAGGCTGCACAAACTTTCTCAACTGCGGAAGATAACCAAAATGCAGTGACAATTCAAGTGTTGCAGGGTGAGCGTGAAATGGCCAGTGGCAATAAATCACTGGGTCAATTCAACTTAAGCGATATTCCACCTGCACCACGTGGCATGCCGCAAATTGAAGTGACGTTTGACATTGACGCCAACGGTATTTTGCACGTTTCTGCCAAAGATAAAGCCACTGGTAAAGAAAATAAAATTACCATTAAAGCGAACTCTGGTTTGTCTGAAGCGGAAATTCAGCAAATGGAAGAAGATGCCATTAAGTATGCGGATGAAGATAAAAAATACCGTGAGTTGGTCGACGCGCGTAACGCCGCAGACGGCATGGTGCATAGCGTGAAAAAATCACTGGCTGAGCATGGCGACAAGTTAGATGAGACTGAAAAAACTGCCATCGAAACCGCCATTAAAGATGTGGAAGAAGTGTTGCAAAGCGATGATAAAGACACCATTGAAGCCAAAACCAATGCGCTGACAGAAGCGGCGCAAAAGCTAGGTGAAAAAGTGTATGCGGCAGAGCAGGCAGCCAATAATACGCAAAGCGCGCAGCCAAGCCAAGAAGGCGAGAAAACCGTCGATGGCGATGTAGTGGATGCTGAGTTTGAGGAAGTGAAAAAAGACTAATGTTGATAGCTAGCGATTAACGAGCGAGACAAGAGCCACGACCATCGTGGCTTTTGTCTATGCCTAACTCAACATTTTGATTAAAGTAACTGGATAAAAAATGGCTGCAAAAAGAGATTACTACGAAGTCTTGGGCTTGAACAAAGATGCCTCAGAAGAAGAAATAAAGAAGTCTTATCGCAAACTGGCGATGAAATATCACCCTGACCGCAACCCGGACAATCCTAAGGCTGAAGAGCAATTTAAAGAGGCGAAAGAAGCCTACGAGATGCTTTCTGACGACCAAAAACGTGCAGCTTACGACCAATATGGCCATGCTGGGGTGGAGCAAGGCGCAGGAGCTGGCGGCTTTGGCGCGGCTGGTTTTGGTGATGCTTTCGGCGATATTTTTGGCGATATCTTTGGTGGTGGGCGCGCTGGCGGGCAACGTAATAATGTGTATCGCGGTGCCGATTTACGCTACAACATGGAAATCAGTTTGGAAGAAGCAGCCAAGGGCACTGAAACCAAAATCCGCATCCCCGTGCAAACCACTTGTGAAACTTGTAAGGGCAATGGCTCACGACCAGGCACGCAACCTGTCACTTGCACTACCTGCGGTGGTCACGGCCAAGTACGCATGCAACAAGGCTTTTTTTCAGTACAACAAACCTGCCCCAAATGTCACGGCAACGGCAAAATGGTAAAAGACCCCTGCCCTACCTGTAATGGCGCCGGGCGTGTAAAACAGAATAAAACCTTATCGGTGAAAATCCCAGCTGGTGTAGATGAAGGCGATAGAATCCGCCTAACTGGTGAAGGTGAGGCTGGTGTCAATGGTGGCCCTACGGGTGATTTGTATGTGGTAGTACATCTGAAACAACACCCAATATTTCAACGCGATGGTGGCAATTTACATTGCGAAATGCCGATTAGTTTTAGTACCGCAGCATTGGGTGGCGAAATTGAAGTACCGACACTTGGCGGCTCTGCAAAAATGAAAATTCCTGCCGAAACCCAGACGGGTGGCGTATTCAGATTAAAAGGCAAAGGCATTAAACCGTTACGCCAAAGTGACAATGGCGATTTAATGGTGCATGTGGTGGTAGAAACGCCAGTAAAATTGACCGAAAAACAAAAAGATTTGCTACGTGAGTTTGACATCAGCACCCAAGCCGATGCAGGCAAACACAGCCCGAAGAACAAAAGCTGGGTAGATAAAGCGAAAGACTTTTTTGGTTAATATGATATCGCTGCTTTAACTCTAAATTTAGAAGCTGTTGGGTATGTATGCAATAAAAAAGCGCACAAAGTGCGCTTTTTTATTTAACTTTAGAATTAACGAAATTGGCGAATTAACAAAATTTGCACGAGTTTATGTGCGCCAAGGATGTTTCGGCATATTGCAAACGCCTGCAACATCGACACCTGCTTGCGCCACAATATGGTCGTTTTCGACTGAATCGCCGCTCACGCCAATGGCGCCAACTAGCATGCCCTCATTATCGACAATCGGCAGGCCACCGGGAAATGTAATCAAGCCATCGTTAGAATGCTCAATGCCATAAAGCGGTTGACCAGGCAGTGAGAGCTTACCGATTTCGCCTGAAGGCATGGCAAAATGACAGGCTGTTTTCGCTTTTTTAATGGCAATATCAATACTGCCCACCCAAGCATCATCCATGCGGGTAAAGCTTTTCAGGTTACCGCCGGAATCTAAAATGGCGATACACATTTTAACGCCCATCTGTTTCGACTTTTCAACGGCTTTATCTACGATTTGTTGTGCGAGTTCATAGCTTACATGCATGTTGTGACTTTCCTTTATTGATGGACAATCTGCAATACTAACACATTACCGCATGCGGCTTTGTGACCTGCTTGTGAAGAATTATGTAACGCAGACGCATTGCCGGTGTGTATCCAACCGAAAGAACTTTTCGAGTAAATGCGCTGTCATAATTGAGCAATAATGATTTATCCAGGTAGGCGTTGATGCTTGCCATGTGTGTTTAAAAAGATAGATGCGTGACTGAATCTTGACTGTCCGCTCTCACCATTTGGCGGTATCTGCGCCACCTTAACGACTTAAGGTGTTAATGGAGGAGAATGGTCATGAAACGTATGTATTTTTTAGTCCCCGGGATTGAAACTACCAAAAAAATAGTCGACGATCTCTTACTGGCACGGGTTGATCAGCGTCACATTCATGTACTAGGCAAGCGCGGCGTCCCCCTCGAAGGCCTACCAGAAGCATCGTTTCTGCAAAAAAGCGATTTCGTACCTGCGCTAGAACGTGGCATGTTCTTTGGCGGGCTGACCGGAATTCTGTTGGGCGTGTTTATCATTGCATTTCCAGGTGAAATGGTATTAAGTGGCGGCACGATTTTAGCCACCTTTTTAATTGGTACCGGCCTTGGTGCATGGATATCAAGCATGGTGGGCAGCAGTATCGCCAACAGCCAAATTACACGATTTGCACCAGCCATTGAAAGCGGCAAGTTTTTGATGATGGTAGACGTGCCGCGCAGCCGTATCGAGGGCATTGAGAAGCTAATTAAAGAGCGCTACCCACAAGCCATCAGTGAAGGTACTGAGCCGACCATGCCTGCTTTCCCTTAATTATTGATAGTCTTAACTATTTAAGTCATGCTCTGTAAGCAATTATCTATTAACCTACAGAGCATGTGTTTTAATCAAAACTAGCAGATAAAAACACTTATTTACATCTATTCACCATTATTCAAGCCTAGCCTTACATTCCAGTTACATGCGTGCCATCAGGCTGTAACATGCGCTGGTTACAATACAGTCTCTTTACAAAAGGAGATAAAAATCATGAATCAAAAGTTCATCAACAATATAGTTATCAAGAGCCTTCTAATTAGCGGCTTAGCAGTGTCAAGTTTGCAAGCCAATGCAGTAGGCTTTCATGAAGGGTTAAACAATGATGGCAAGGCTATTTCATCTGTTAAATTTTACGAAGTATTAGCTAAAACAAGTACAGATCAATTGGGCTACAATTTTGGCAAGCCTGATGCAATAGAAACGCTTAAAGATACTACTGGCGCCAGTGTAGGTTCAGTTTGGGTTTACCGTAACGCTGTGCAAAAAGACAACCGTACACAAGATGCACACTTTGTGATTATTAAAGGTGAATTACAATACGCCACCCTATCTAATGCATCCTAATCACTTACTCTTTCTAGTCGGATTTCATTAAATCCACAATTAACTTTAAGAAGTAATTATAGTGATGAAACAGCCCGCAAATGTGGGCTGTTTTTGATGGGTGCACTTATAACTTAAAATTAAGTTGCATTAAAATACAAATAGTCACAAAAATAGATGTCATGCAGACCAGTACCCATGAAGCTTGTGGGGCATGTACCTTTATTATCCCAAGCTGTTTTGAATCGCAATTAGTTCTTCAGTCGTATCGCTGAAATCTTCATATTTTTTGTCGTTTGTTCTAGCATACCAATACTTACTGTTCCACTCATCACCTTCAATTTTATGCAATACCGCGTGTATCCAATTGGCTGTATCGTCCGAATAATCTTGCGCAATATTATGTGACTGATGCCAATCTCCATCTAGCGCGGCTTGCACAGCGGCTAATAGTGCTGGCTTATTCATTTTCAGGTTTAAAATAATGCAGTTTTTTATTTCTTGGTAGGGCTTTTAATTGCGCCTCGGCTATACTAGCGGCCGATCTATCCGCATATAATTTTGAAGCGATGATTTTTATGGGCGGATTAGCACGAGTATAACGTGCGCCTTTGCCAGACGAATGTGCTGCAAACCTTGCTGGCAAATCATTAGTAATGCCTGTGTAGTAAGCACCGTTATTGCACTCTAGCAAATATAAAACCCAAGCCATATTGTTGCGCACCTAATTAACGGGGATATTCAATACTACCCTTTTGAATAAACTCGATTTTATACCCATCAGGGTCTTCAATAAATGCAATCACCAGTGTGCCATGCTTCATCGGGCCAGCCTCACGCACCACTTTGCCGCCTTGAGCTTTAACTGCATCGCAGGCTTTGTATGCATCATCCACTTCTATCGCCATATGGCCGTAGGCACCGCCCATCTCGTAACTAGTTTTGCCGTAATTGTAGGTTAGCTCTAACACCGTGTTGTCATACTCGTTGCCGTAGCCTACAAATGCCAAGGTAAATTCACCATCCGGGTAATCACTGGTACGTAGCAGGCGCATGCCCAAGACCTTGGTGTAAAAATCAATCGAACGCTGTAAATCGCCTACCCGCAGCATAGTGTGTAATACCCGCATTGTTATTCTCCTTGATTACGTTTTAATGTGATTGTGTGATATTTTTGCATGAGTTGTTCCTGTGTTTCCACCACATCAGGGTTCAGCGGAATGCAATCGACCGGGCATACCACTACACATTGAGGCTCATCAAAATGCCCTACGCATTCGGTGCATAAATTAGGGTTAATCTCATAAATCTCTTGACCCTGGTAAATGGCACCGTTTGGGCATTCTGGCTCACACACGTCGCAATTAATACACTCATCGGTAATATACAGTGCCACTTGATTATCCTGTTACGTTTTGTCCAACTTACTCAGGATAGCAGCTTCTATTGTGGGCGACACAAACTGATGCACATCTCCGCCCAATGTAGCGACTTCCCGCACCAGGGTAGATGACACAAACATATATTGTTCAGATGGCGTTAAGAATATGGTTTCCAATTTAGGAAACAGCTTGCGATTCATGCCTGCCAATTGAAATTCGTATTCAAAATCACTGGCCGCACGCAAGCCACGTATGACCATTTGCGCTCTTTGTTCTTGCACAAACTCCATCAGCAATCCATTAAACCCGACTACTTTAATATTCTCTGACTCTTTAAATATACTTTGTGCCAGGCTAACGCGCTCTTGAAAGCTAAACAGCGTACGCTTATTCGTGCTACCGGCGACAGCCACAACCACCTCATCAAATAAAGCTGCAGCACGGCGCACAATATCTTCATGCCCCAAAGTAATGGGGTCGAACGTGCCAGGGTAGACCGCAGTTAGTTTTTTATGCATTTTTTATCCCTAATCAGCTATTCGTATTTGCGATGAGCAAATGATAAACCACATTGCCCGCTTTGCCACGTTTTTGCACTTGCCAGTCATCATCATCTTGTAGTGCATACTCTGCCTCTACATACATCGTGCCATTAGGTGCTAGATGCTGTTTTAACAACGGGAATAGGAGCGTCAGCCAATTCTTATTGTATGGCGGATCGCAAAAAATAATATCGAATAGCTGTTTATTTTGACTTAAAAAAACCAGTGCATCCTGCTGCAGAATCAGTATTTCACTGGCGTTGAGCAGCGTTTTATTTTGCTTTAACGCCTTAAAGGCATGTGCAGATTGCTCAATCATGGTCACGCTTTTAGCATTGCGTGACAACGCCTCAAACCCCATCGCACCGGTACCTGCAAACAGGTCAAGACAGGTTTTTCCCGTTAAATCTTGACCTAACCAATTAAATACGGTTTGCCGTACACGGTCTGGTGTGGGACGCAAGCCTTCAACTGTTGGGAATTTTAAGATACGGCTACGCCAAACCCCTGCATTGATGCGGACTTGGTTGAAATTCCCAGATTTTTTAGCAGGTGTGGATTTCGACAAGGTTAAGGCTTAGAGCAAAACTCTATTTTAACGCGATATTACTTAATTTACTTACAGCAAAAAACTAAAGCTTATCACCACACTTACTGCGCTATTTATTAATTGTTGGCGTTGCTACTGCGCGACTCTTATTTTGTCTGCACACTTATTGTGCGCCGACTATCACGCTGACAAAGTCTTGCGGTTTGATGCGCCTTTGAAACGCATCTTTAATTTGTTTAGTCGTTACCTTCGCCACTTGTTTATTAAAATCTTCCAAATAAGTCAGTGGCAAGTTGTGAAAGCCAATTAAACTTAAGTAATCTAAAATTTTGGCGTTGCTATCAATGCGCATTGGAAAACCACCAATGATGTTATCTTTCGCTGCTTTGAGTTCTTTTTCGCTCACCCCATTGGCAATAAATTTGGCCACGGTGGCGTTCACTACTTTAGTTGCCTCCTCGGCTTGCTCTTTTTTGGTTTGCAAACCAATTTGAAATGGTCCCAACTCTGCCATCGGCATAAAATAGCTATAAACGCTGTAAACCAAACCACGTTTTTCGCGCACCTCCTCAGTCAAGCGCGATACAAAACCACCGCCACCCAAGACATAATTACCTAGATACAGTGCAAAATAATCGGGATCGCCACGTTTAATGCCAGGGTAACCCAAAAGGATATGCGCTTGGCTTGCAGGATGCACAATACGCTGTGTGCTGGCGGCCGACGGATAGGTGACCTCAGCTATTTTTGGCACGGCAGCGCCTTGTGGCAAGCCTTTTGCCGCATCCTCGGCGATTGTTTTTGCTTGCGCTTCTGTCATATCGCCTATCAGCGCTATCACTGCGCTTTTGGCGGTGTAATAAGTATTGTAAAACTCAATCAAATCGTCACGTTTCATCGCATTAATGGTTTCAATCTCGCCACTTTCATCCAATCCATAAGGGTGATTTGGATATAGCGCCTGCATAAATGCCTTGTTAGAAATGCTTTCTGGCTGGGTGGCAGATTCTTTCAGGCCAGCCACAATACGCATTTTTTCACGCTCTAAAATAGCTTGTGGAAAGTCTGGCTTATGCAATATTTTGTTAAAAGTTTCTAATGCTTTCGTACTTTCACTGCTAAGCGTGCGCAGCTTAAATGCCGCACGATCTACGTCTAATTCACCGCCAAAAATTGCACCTATATCGGCAAATTTGTTAGTAAGAACTTCCTCGCTCATGCCGTCTGCGCCTAGCGTCATCAAGTAGCGGGTGACGCCCGCAACACCAGACGTGGCTTTGGTGTCGCGTGCACTCCCAGCAGGAAAGTTCACTGCTATATCGATAATCGGCAAATCGTGATTCTCAACAAAATACACTTGGGCCCCTGTGCTGGTTTGCCAGTGGTTAATTTTAACGGCGGCATTGGCTACAAGGTTAAACGAGACGAGTATTAAGACTAAAGCAGATTTAAAAAACATTTTTTATTCTCTAT
>JAKFDL010000092.1:0-6295 GCA_036676175.1 Methylotenera sp.
CCGCGGTCACGGAAGTATTCACCCATGGTACAGCCCGCGTAAGGCGCCAAGAATTGCAATGCTGCTGAATCAGAAGCTGCTGCGGCAACAACGATGGTGTAAGCCATCGCGCCGTTTTCTTCCAACTTACGTACTACGTTAGCAATCGTAGAAGCCTTTTGACCAATCGCAACGTATACGCAGGTCATGTTTTGACCCTTTTGATTAATGATGGCGTCAATCGCTACTGCGGATTTACCAGTTTGGCGGTCACCAATAATCAACTCACGTTGACCACGGCCGACTGGTACCATTGAGTCTACAGATTTCAAACCCGTTTGAACTGGTTGTGACACAGATTTACGGGCAATTACACCTGGTGCGACTTTTTCAATTTTGTCAGTCATTTTGGCATTTACCGGGCCTTTGCCATCGATTGGCACGCCCAATGCATTCACCACGCGACCAATCAACTCTGGACCGACTGGCACTTCCAAAATACGCCCTGTACACTTAACGGTGTCGCCTTCAGTAATGTGCTCGTAATCGCCCAAAACCACCGCGCCAACTGAGTCACGCTCTAAGTTTAAAGCAAGACCAAAAGTGTTGCCCGGGAACTCGATCATCTCGCCCGCCATCACGTTTGAAAGACCGTGAACACGGACAATACCATCAGTCACTGAAATTACCGTGCCTTGAGTACGCGCTTCTGCTGAAGTCGAAAAATTTTCTAATCTGCTTTTAATCAGTTCACTGATTTCTGATGTAGATAACTGCATTGTGGCTCCTAATGTTTTCTTGCCTAAATTTTTACTGTATGCCTATGCGGTAAGCGTGTAGGCTAAATTTTGTAACTGATTTTTGACGGATGCGTCTATCACGGTATCGCCAACAATAATTTTAATGCCGCCAATAATTTCAGCATCTACCGAAACTGTAGCTTCAATTTTTTTGCCGAATTTTGCTTCCAAGCGTTTTACTAAATCTTTCGTTTCTGCCGCGCTTAATTTTGTTGCAGCGATAATTTGTGCTTCCAAAATACCTTCATCTTGCGCTTTAAGCTCTTCAAATGCTGCCGTGATTGCAGGCAAAATTGACAACCGGCCATATTCAACCAATACTTTGATTAAATTTTGGGCATTGTCATTTAGCTTATCGCCACACACTTTTAAGAAAGTGGTTTGCAGGTCACTTGCCAACACTTTTGGGTCATTAATATAAGCCTGCATCTTGGTGTCATTTGCCACTTGAGTTGCAAAACCTAACATTTCAGACCACTTGGCTAGTGCTTTTTTCTCTTTACCAAGCTTATACGCCGCTACAGCATAAGGCCGTGCGATGGTTGATATTTCAGCCATCTCTTATAGCTCCGCCGCGAGTTTTGAAAGCATGTCAGAATGCGCTTTTGCATCGATTTCTTTACGCAAAATCTTTTCAGCACCTGCAACAGCTAAACTAGAGACTTGTGCACGCAAACCTTCTTTGGCACGGTTTACTTCTTGATCAATCTCTGCTTTAGCGCCAGCCAAAATACGCTCGCCTTCTTCTTTAGCGTTGTCTTTAGCTTCTTCAACGATTTGCGTTGCGCGCTTTTCTGCTTGACCAATAATCTCACTGGCTTTCTGTTTTGCTTCGTTTAAAGTGATTTCAGATTTTTTTGCTGCAACCTCTAAGGCACTTCTGCCTTCTGATGCTGCGGCCAAGCCATCTGCAATTTCTTTTTGACGTGTTTCAATTGCGTTTAATAATGGCGGCCAAACGTATTTAACCGTAAACCATATTAAGATTGCAAAGGCGACTGCTTGAGCAATTAATGTTAAGTTAATATTCATGTTGTTTCCAGATATTGGCTTTTAAATGAGCGGCATGGGCACTAATAAATAGTCATACCGCCAACTAGATAAATTATTAGCCTACAACCTTCGGTAAAACACCTAATAATGGGTTAGCAAACGCAAACATCATCACGATACCTACTGCAATAATGAATGACGCATCGATAAGACCCAAAAGTAAGAATACTTTACCTTGTAATTCTGGAATCATTTCTGGCTGACGTGCTGCGCCTTCTAAAAAGCTAGAACACATAATGCCGATGCCGATACAAGCACCCAACGCACCCAAACCAACCATAAGACCTAAACCAATTGCGGTGTAAGACTGAACCATTGCTATTGCTTCCATTTTGCTACCCTCTCAAGTGAAAATTATTACTCATAAATTAAAACAAAAAAACTACTACAAAAACGTTACTATCTGCTTCGCACGCTAGTGACTTTCATGTGCCATCGACAAGTAAACTACCGTCATCATCATGAATATAAACGCTTGCAACGCCACAATCAAAATGTGGAATATTGCCCAGCCTGCACCCATAATTGCACCAGCCGCGGCGCCCACAATACTACTCGCAGCCAACATGCCAATTAACATAAATATAACTTCGCCCGCATACATGTTGCCAAACAAACGTAATGAATGTGACAGTGGCTTTGAAATATACTCAATCATGTTAAAAGCAAAGTTTGCTAAGAATAATAACGGACTCGCTAACAAACCAATTGCGCCACCGATGCTCTTAGGTACTTTAAAGCTTGGTGAGCCAAATGGTGAGCAAAATATTTCGTGGATCCAGCCACCCAAGCCTTTTACTTTAATAGCAAAGAAAATCATTAAAATCCATACAGATAATGCTAAAGCAAAGGTGGTGTTTACATCAGAAGTTGGTACAGGACGCCAGTTTGTGTGTGGGCCACCGATAAGGCTTGCCGCACCCGCAACCCAATCAACGGGTAAAAAGTCCATTGCATTCATTACTAAAACCCACATGAATACCGTTAAAGCGGCAGGAGCAATAAAGGCATGGCGGTTGCCATGGAAAATATTCTTAACTTGATCATCAATAAAACCGAATACTAATTCTACGAATGCTTGCGCTTTGGTCGGCACACCTGACTGCGCTTTGCGTGCTACTAACCAGATTAAAAGCATGACCACTAAACCGAGCACAACCGATGTGACAAAAGTATCCACATGCAGCGTCCAAAAACCTTGCAGGTCGGTATTTCCTTTAACGCCTTGCGCGTTAAAGCTCAAATGATGCTGAATATATTCAGTAGGCGTTAATGCTTTTTCTGCGTGCTCAGTTGCCATATTAATAGAACGTCCAGTAAATTTAATCTTTTGGTTTATATTTAATGTTTATTTAATTCGGTATCACGAACTTTAATTATATTTTTATATCCGCTTTGTTTAGCTTACCTATCGCTGCGCCTGAAATCAGCGCCGCAGCCGCCACGCCCGCTAACAATGCAGGTGGAACAAGTTGCTTGTAGAACTTAAATGCTAAAAACAATACCGCAATTATGATTAATATCTTAAGGGCCTCTGCCTTTAACAAATTAAACAGTGCTGCTGATGGTGTTTTAACTTCACGATTTGCAATTTTTGTTGCAAAAAATGCGGCAAACATCACCGAAAACCCACCGATAAAACCTGAAACACCCGCATTGAATCCAAACAGTACTAACGCGCCTATTGTGATTAACATGGTTACAACCAGTTGTAAGCGCAACATTTTGCTAAAAATTGCTGTCGATATCGTATTTTTCATCACAATTATTACCTTTTAAAGACTACATTGTTCTTTAAAAATTGGCTTATTAGCAAAGCCCGCGATTTTGAATTATTACGCAATTTTAGTCAAGCTTAATAAGTACTTAGCGGGACATTTTTTTTATAATCTCATCAAGCTGGTCTAAGTTGCTGTAGTTTATTTTTAAAGTACCCGAGCCGTTTGCATTCGCAGAAATACTCACGTTTGCACCAATTTTTTCACTTAAACTGTTTTGCAAGGTTAAAACGTCACGATTGACGGTGATTTTGTGTGGCTTTACTTGTGCTTCAGCATTTAATTTTTTAACTAAGTTTTCAACATCGCGCACTGACAACTGTTGCTGCACAATTTTATTTGCCAGCATAATTTGTTGCGCAGCCTCTAAACCGATCAGCGCTCGCGCGTGACCCATATCCAATTTATTTTGCATCAATAATTCCTGCACACCATGCGATAAGCTTAGCAAGCGCAGTATATTCGAAACTGCTGCGCGCGACCGACCCACTGCCTCAGCGGCCTGTTCATGGGTCATGGCAAACTCATCAATCAGCCGTTTGATGCCTTGCGCTTCTTCTAGCGGATTCAGGTTTTCGCGTTGAATATTCTCAATCAACGCCATGGCTAACGCTGACTCGTCAGCGATATCCCGCACCAATACCGGCACTTGTGTCAAACCTGCCATTTGGCTAGCACGCCAGCGACGCTCACCTGCGATAATTTCAAATTTATCTTCGGCAACTTCACGCACCAAGATAGGCTGCATAATGCCTTGGTTTTTAATTGAATCGGCAAGGGTTTGCAAAGCTGCTTCATCCATGTGACTGCGGGGCTGGTATTTACCAGGCTGCAATTGCGCCACATTCAACATACGCTGCGTGCCTTCTGAGTCAAGCGCTTCGTCGTCGTTTGCTAATAAGGCATCTAAGCCACGTCCTAAGCCTTTTGGTTTAACCATGCTTATCGTCCTTAACTATATGATTTTTAAGTATAATTTCTTTTGCCAACTCTAAATAAGCTTGCGCACCACGCGATGCCTTGTCATATATCAGCGCAGGTAAGCCATAACTTGGCGCCTCTGCCAAACGAATGTTGCGCGGAATCACCGTTTTATATACTTTGTCACCAAAGTGACTGACCAGCTGTGACGACACTTGTTGTGCCAGCATATTGCGATTATCAAACATCGTGCGCAGCAAGCCTTCTATTTCGAGCTTGCCGTTCAAATTAACCCGCACTTTTTTGATGGTATTCACCAAATCTGACAAGCCCTCTAAAGCATAATATTCACACTGCATCGGAATCATCACACTATCAGCTGCAGTGAGCGCATTGACCGTGACCAAATTGAGGGCAGGGGGGCAATCGAGCAAAATATAATCGTATTTCTGCTCTAAGTTATTCAATGCCTGCTTCAGGCGCGTTTCGCGCGCCAACTCATTGACCAACTCCACCTCGGCGCCCGCTAACTCACGATTAGATGGTGCCACATGGTAGCCGCCCTTTTCGCTGCTAACAATGACCTCGTTCAAGGTTCTTTTGTTAATAAGTACATGATAAATACTATGCTTAAGGTGCGCTTTATCTATGCCACTGCCGGTGCTGGCATTGCCTTGTGGATCTAAATCCACCAGCAATACTTTTTTATAGTTTGCCGCTAAACTTGCTGCCAAATTGACACAAGTAGTCGTTTTTCCCACACCGCCTTTTTGATTGGTGATTGCTAATATTTTCATTCACGACTTTCTAAAACAAGCTTCTCTAAAACTACCAAATGTCGTTCTGCATCCAAACCTGCCACAGCAAGTGGAATAATTTGCTGCACTCTTATTTTTAAACTTTCAAGCTCAACCTTCGTCAGTTCATCGTGTGGCACTTGGCCTTTCATTGCCAGCCATTGGCCATTTTGTGTCAACAAATTTTGGGTTAAATTAACAAAAAGCGCTACCTCTGAAAAAGCGCGCGAAATGATCGCCTCAAACTTTTCCGGCGGGTCAAACCTTTCTACCCTAGCATGCACTACCTGTAAATTATCCAACCCCAACTCACCTTTAACCTGGCGCATGAATATGGCTTTTTTCTGCACCGTATCTATAGTAGTCACTTGCATAGCTGGTTGGCATATTGCTAATACAATTCCCGGCAAACCACCGCCACTGCCCACATCCAACAAACTTTTGGCCTTCACATACGGCAAAACACTTAAGCTATCTAACAAATGCAGGGTGACCATCTCCAGTGGATCGCGTACCGCCGTCAGGTTGTACACCTTGTTCCACTTTTGCAGCAGCGCCAAGTACGCCAGTAATTTACGCTGAGTTTCTGCTGTAACATCCAAACCCATCTCGGCAACGCCTGCTGCCAACAACGCTGCTTGCGTCATGCCGCCTCAGAGTTTTTCTGGCTTGCCTGTTTTTTATGTTTTCGCTTTAAATATACCAGCAACAATGAAATAGTAGCCGGTGTAATGCCGGAAATACGGCCAGCTTGACCAATTGTTTCTGGCTTATGCAGTATAAGCTTTTGGCGCGCCTCTATGCTTAAACCATGTATATCAGCATAGTC
Organism: Methylotenera sp.; assembly: GCA_036676175.1. Classification (GTDB taxonomy): domain Bacteria; phylum Pseudomonadota; class Gammaproteobacteria; order Burkholderiales; family Methylophilaceae; genus Methylotenera_A. The sequence goes on from JAKFDL010000092.1 coordinate 6,158, forward strand.
GACCCCTGTTAACTTAATGTTTTCGCTACCCTTTTGCTTGGCAATTTCTTCCTGCTGGCGAGTGATGTAACCTTGATATTTAGCTGCAATTTCTACCTGCTCCTTTACTTCATCACTTAACGGCTCTAGAGCAGGCAT
>JAKFDL010000093.1:0-3038 GCA_036676175.1 Methylotenera sp.
GTATAACCCAGCAGACCAATTGGCGCCGCTTTATAGTCCGCTTCCAATTCAAGCAGTACCAACCTGAGTTCGGGGGCGTCAGCATCTAGGTGCTGCAGTAATTTATATTTGCCTTTGACGAGCAAGGCACCAATCCATTTTTTCCACTCCAAATTATGAATTTGATCATCAGGAGTATTGCGGAGTGCCCGAGCCAAGACCATTTTCAGTGACGAATGCTGTACATCGTTAAGCACAGAGACTGGCTGCAATGAAGTATTGACACTTGAAAGCAGGGCGGCATCAAGCTTATCAAGCGCCTCAATCATGCCCATAGCTGCTTGCAGCACATCTACAGCTAAAGTCTTACCCGGCTTGTAGTCTATGACTAAGCCAATTTCACCTTCGACGGTTTGAGATTCAAGAACGCGCTCCATATCCATAAGTTTACACCCCTGTAGGCAATATTTGTTTTGATTATTATGCGCACTGGGTGCGATTTGCGACACTCAGACAACCGCCACACCAGTAAGGGCAGGGCTATCTACGCCGCCAATAAATCAAGCTGGCGGCGATAGATCATTACTGTGCTTGCGCGTTTTGATGCCGGTGTGCGTAGCCGGCATTCCATCCCGCGAAATCTTTCAGCACCTGGGCCGGGTCTTTGCCGCTGTGAGTGTAGGAGTAAGTCCTAAACTTCTTTCCTGTTTCGCAATCTTGCACTGTTAGATCAATCGTGGCGCGCACCTCGTCATTTTTTGAAGTTGTTACGGACGGTTTAAAAAACCCGCCAGCCGTACTTTGCGTTAATCCAGAAATCGTGAGTCCGGAAACCTCTTGTGTGACTTTTAACGTTCGCGGCCCGCATTTGTCAGTTAGCTGCAACCTTCCCAGCCTCTCAAATTCGAGGGCGGTAAATTTATTGAGCCGATCCCCGATAAGCTTAATAAAATCCTTATCAATTGTGGTTGGGATCAATAATGCATTTTCAGTCACTACCACCAGCACCGCATTATCGTATGCCTTATCCCCATACGTTCCAATGGTGGAGCAGGCAGACAAAGCCGCTACGGTACCGCAAAGTATTAGTTTATTTCTCATTGTTTTCCCTGTTCGGCATAGCGTGCCGGATCGCTTAAATAAATGAATTAAAATTTAATGCCAGTAAGGGCAAAGCTATCTACTCAGGCAATTGTCCATTTTGCCTTGCCTTGCGCCAATCCCAAGGAGGCGATGGCTCCGAGTCAGCCCACAAGCCACTACGATTGGCGCGTGCGCGTTCCTGCAAATCAGGCAAAACTGCATCCTTGTTATATTTCAGATATACCCAAGCCATGCCGCGCTCTACCTGGGCGCGGTTCGCCTCCACCCCATCACACGTCACAACTGCCACAGTACGGCCGTAACGATCGATATCCTGAACTAGGTAAGTTGCATCTTTGCCGTAGCACAGATCGGATAGAGATTGCTTTGAGCGATGACCAAACGCCTGGCTCTTTTCCGGAGCGTCGATATTGGCCAACCGAATTTTAATCTGCCGTTTATCTTCTAGAACAGTAAGCGTGTCACCGTCTGCAATGCCTATGACTGGGGCAGCGTGGCAAATTGCAAAAACCATATAACACGAAAAAGAAACAGTAAAGTTCTGGGCAAACATTATTTATCTTCTTCGCCTGCTGCTTTAATGCGTTGAATTACTCCAGATACGCACGCCAACAGCGGTTTTATTTCATGTTCTGGCATGGATGGCGAAAAGGCTATAACAACGTCTCCTGGTTCATTTGGATAACGAATAGCAAATTGGATGCGCTCTCCTTGCATCATTGCCGTGATTGTCTCTAGCGCGATAATAAAATCACCTCCACCCAAGACAAACCCCTTGTTCTGAGCTGGAATGAATTTGGTTGGATAAAACCCCTTGCCTTCGCTTTCTTTACCTATCCAGAATTTCACCGGCGCGGGGAGGTGCGTTTGAATTGGCTTTTTGGTCCCAGCTAAAAGAGCTGCCTTAGTTATACTGCTTTTACCAGCTTTCATGAGCCCGTATAGCGTATCGGCATAGATGTTTAAGGATAAATCATACGTCTGATAATAACCTGAGTGAAAAGTCGAAACTAAAGCTCGCATCCCACACGACTTAAAACCCTCGGTATCTCTATTAATTTGTGGCTGAAGCACTGAATGATCCGCTTGGATAACCATTTGAGCTGATGCAATCACCCCCATTAAACCTGCCAGAGTAAATACAAGCAAATTAGCTACAATGTTCAATTCAGCCTCCTAAGTAATTTTCTAACGCCATTTCCTCTTTATATACAAAAGCCCACCAGCTTTCGCATGTGGGCTTTTTAAATAATGAATACGAGGCTAAAAAGACTTTATTGTGCGGCCGCATTGAAATTTCGAAGAACTTTGTACTTTATATGTTGATTCGTCGCTTCCAGAACCTCAATTTGAGCGCCTTTATAGCCAATGGTCTTTGAGTCGGACAAATCGTACTCAACATTATTATTAAATGCCGGGCGGGCGAAGTTGCCAGACATTTCCCTATAGCTGACATTGATCTTGTTCCCGACTTTACCGCTATAGATTAAGGTTTGTTGAAATGAATCTTGGCTTACAACGGGCTTTTTTTGACGCTCAAAGTCACTTTCATCGCCACATGCTGCGACATTAAAAACAGTAACAATACAAAGTACGGGCTTATCTTTTTTGGCCATAATGCTTTGCCAATTATCTGCAATTCCCGCCTTTACCACCCGGCCTGCCTCGTCCCCACTACCAGGACGATAATATTCACTACTCTCATCCTCTCCATCCTTTAAATAATATCCTGGGAAAATCGTGTATGCCCATCCTGCCTTGGTTTCACTTTTAATATAGATAGCATCATGTTCTTTATACTTACCTTGGCGCAGTAATACGTCGCCTATTTGACTCGTATTAACTGAATTAATTGGTGGCTCACTAATAGCAATCGCAGCCGGCGCATAGTTATATTTTGGTGCAGCGCATCCCGTCAAAAGCGCAATTAGTATTACAAAAAAGGTGTATCGCAT
>JAKFDL010000094.1:0-2599 GCA_036676175.1 Methylotenera sp.
ATCGTTGAGTACTTATTTTCTACTGCCGGCACAAGTCCGTGGCGCGGCCTAACAAGCGGTTCAAGCCGTTCGCTGCGCTCACTCGGGACCGCGTTCCGCGGCCCCTTAACCAAACGTTAGGCACTACAACAAGTCATGTATATAATCCGCAATAAAAATTTCGTTGCTAGTCGAGCATTGGACTCAATGAAAACTACGAACACGAATGGAACTTCTATTCGGCCTCACTGAACAGAGAGATAGTATGAAATATTTTATGTATTTAATTTTTGCCTTTATCATCTCCGGATGCACAACCACACCTCCAAAGATACTTGATAGCGACATACATGCTGTGAAATTATCAGAAGATGGCCAAGAGACATCTAATGTAAAAATATATTTGTATGACGAAGGAACGGCATGGGCTTCAGTTAGATTCGAGGTCAGTTTTATTTCATCCCCCAGGATAACAAATTATCTATATATTAAGAACAATATCATCCCTGAACTGCGGAGCGTTTTTCAACGCCTAGGCAGTAATGCCACTCCCGCTAAGTATGAGGTAGATAAAGGCAAAATTACGCTCTTTAAAGATAATACAGAACAACATGTTGTCGTCTTTACATCTTATGACATCCTTGTATTTCCAGTTTCCGAAGTGCCAAAAATTATCGCTATTCTAGACAGATTAGAACAGGCAGCAAAGCCTATAAAATAGGCTGACAAATCGTATATTCGCTCTCATGCACTATGTCACCGGAATATTCTCATTCCTAAAGGAGCACCCTGTACACGCAGGCATAGATCATCGCCGCTGAGAACGCATGTTTGGCTACCGGCGCACGCTCGTGGTGCGGCCTAACAAACGGTTCAAATCGTTCGCTTCGCTCACTGGGACCGGCTAAAGCCGGCCCCTTAGCTTAATCGTTAGGGATCACATGGATAGTCCTCCGTTAGCCGTTCGATGGATTGCTTGGCTAAGCCTTCTTACTGTATGTATTTATGCTTTTTACTCAGAAGCAACCAACTCTATGCCAATCGAAGTATTTTCAATCGTACTAGCTGGTTTTCTTGTGTTAGCTGCTTATCTACTGCAGCTTAAAAACAAGTATTTTCTACTAGCCGTATGGGTTGGCTTTATTGTATCTACGATCTCTATATCGTGGTTTTTACTACTTTATATAGCTGCCCCGTTTGGCACTGAAACTACTGTAGTAATTTATACAATATTAATATCTTTAACTTTCTGGTGGCGTCTCAGGAATAAGAGTCAAGAACCCTAACAAGTGGTTCAAACCGTTCGCTTCGCTCACTGGGACGGGCTAAAGCCCGCCCCTTAACCAAACGTTAGGCGCACCTATCAGATGCCTGTGATAAGCAAATCAAGAGCAGCAATGATTTCATCGCGTTGCGCGGAGAGGTCGGTAACTTGAGTACCGAGTTGCTTCTTGGCGATACCGGCCAGTTGCGGAGTCACCATCACGTACTGCTTGTTCTCAATTTCAAACGTTGGCGTCAGGGTTTTGAGAGTTTTCCCTTTCATGGCAGTAGCCGTGTAGAGAGGCACCACAACCCGCGTGCCGAGTTCGGCAATCAGGTCACTTTGCACATCGAGCAGGAAGGGCACGGCAGCCTTGGTGGCTGCGTTGGTATTCTTGTGCACGGCGAACTGAGGCATCAGAAGCTCCGTAGGTCGTCGCTGAACACGCTGTGGGCTTCCACGTGCTCATTGTAGGCATTGATGGCTTTGCGGTTCTCTGCCAGCCATTGCTCGCGTTGTTTCTTCTTCAGGGCCTCGGCCAGAGCCTGCTCCAGTGTCGCGGAGAGGTTAATGTCCAAGTCCTTGGCTTTATTGAGTAAGTCCCCGTTAACGCTGAGGTTCGCAGCCCGCTTCGGGGCATGGGGGTTGTAGGCGGCGAGCATGGGTATTCCCTCTTGGGCGTGAATGCGCATATGGTATGCGCATACTGGCGTGCGGTCAAAGGCGCGTCTAACAACTGGTTCAAATCGTTCGCTTCGCTCACTGGGACGGGCTAAAGCCCGCCCCTTAACCAAACGTTAGGTGCAAAGAGGCTCGCATGGTCGTCGAGGCTGAAAAAGTTAGGGAATATTTAAAAACTCTCAATGCGGGAGAACTAGCCGAGCTTTTCTATCAAGTCTCCTCTAACTTCACAGTGAAAGAAGTCTATGAGAATGGAGATTTTTACCAAGAGAAAATTTGTTTAGCTAGAACAATTTATGGTGGCTCAGAGGGTGTTCCTGATCAAGAGAGCACCACCCAGCTAGTGGCGCTACCTGCAAGTTCCGTAAGAAATGTAAACTGGGGTGGAAGTCTCAACCAAAGTGGCAACTGCAAGCAGTGCATGGTAGAGCTCGTGAGTGTCGCAAAAAAAGTGGTTTGCCCCGTCTGTGATACCGAGAACTATTGCACCTAACAATTGGTTCAAACCGTTCGCTTCGCTCACTGGGACGGGCTAAAGCCCGCCCCTTAACCAAACGTTAGAGTAAATTTAGAGTGCGCAATAATTTCTTTCATGTGTTCTACACAGCACACTTCTCATCGAAGCTAGCTTTGCGTACCGGTTTCGATCTTGTTTCCCGGCTGTGCCTAGTTGTA
>JAKFDL010000095.1:0-2465 GCA_036676175.1 Methylotenera sp.
TGCGATCAACAGCATTTACACGCCGGTGGAAGTGTCGGATTACGCCTGGCGAATCCCGTTCCTGCTGGGCGGCGTGTTTGGCCTGTTCTCGGTCTACCTGCGCCGCTGGCTCCACGAAACCCCTGTGTTCGCCGAGCTGCAATTGCGCAAGGCCCTGGCCGAGGAAGTGCCGCTGCGCACCGTGTTGCGCGACCATCGCGGTGCGATTCTGATTTCCATGCTGCTGACCTGGCTGCTGTCCGCCGGCATCATCGTGGTTATTCTCATGACGCCGACCGTGCTGCAGACTGTTTACCACTTCTCGCCGACCACCGCGTTGACCGAGCGTATAGTACATTAAGCCGTGATGTTCACCAACCTCTTTGCCATCATCTAAGACGATTTTTCCAGCTTGTGCAGGTAAGTATTGTTTTAAGAAGTCATTAAAACGACGTTCACCAATAAAACAGATGCCTGTTGAGTCTTTTTTCTTCGCTGTGACTAAGTCATATTGTTCCGCAATTTTACGCACTTCAGGCTTTTCAATTTCCCCTACAGGGAACAACGTCTTATTAATTTCACGGCCATGCACAGCGTGTAAGAAATAGGTCTGGTCTTTGTTTTTATCTAAACCACGCAGTAAAGGTGCGTATTCCTCACCTTTAGAGTTGGTCATAGTTTCGCCGCGACGTGCATAGTGACCAGTCGCAATAAAGTCCGCGCCCAATTGCATGGCATGATCTAAGAACGCACGGAATTTGATTTCTTTATTACATAAAATATCTGGGTTTGGAGTACGGCCCGCAGCATATTCCGCTAAGAAATGCTCAAATACACGATCCCAATATTCCATAGCAAAGTTAGCGGTGTGTAGTTTAATCCCTAGTTTGTCACAGACCGCTTGAGCATCGGCTAAGTCTTCCATAGCCGTGCAGTATTCCGTGCCGTCGTCTTCTTCCCAGTTCTTCATGAAAAGACCTTCAACTTGATAACCTTGTTGAAGAAGAAGAGCAGCAGAAACAGATGAATCTACACCACCCGACATACCGACGATGACACGTTGTTGCATAGGACTAGGCATCCAAACTTGAAATAAGGGGAGAATTTTGGTGCTCATAAACGAGCGATAAAGGATATTTTTGACCCGCGAGTGCGTCTTGAACCGCTTTAATCACCAATGGACTACGTGCACGAGCCGTTTCGAGTAGTTCATCCAGAGTCATCCATACTGCACCCACGATACCTGTATCGAGTTCGGCGGTTGGATGGTGATGGAGTGACTGCGCTAAAAAGCAGAAACGATAATACGTGCGGTCTGGAAACATGGGTGGTGTATAGGTATAAATGCCCAATAACGCATCTATAGACACTTCATGTCCAGTTTCTTCCATAGTTTCACGAATGGCAGCTTCGATGAGTGTTTCACCTGATTCAACATGGCCTGCAGGCTGGTTAAATACAGTGTGTGTCACACCCGCAGTATGCTCTTCTACAAATAGAAATTTTCCGTCTTTTTCAACAACAGTTGCGACGGTGACGTGAGCTGTCCAAGCGGTCATATAAAAGCACCATGGGGTAAAAGGGCTATTCTACAAAATTTAGGCGGTGGTGGCTATGGAGATTTGCTTTGGTTTGAGAAGTGTTGGGAAGTGGCTAAGAAAATAAAAAATGACAAAAGGGCGCTTGTAAGGTAACACCACATAGACATTATGCAGCATCGACAAAATATCATGAGGCAGAATACAAGCCAAGCGAGTGCTGAAACTGGGTTGGACTAGGGGAAATTTATCGTTTAAATATTTGTCTAACCCAATTTTCCAATTAACTCCACCAATATCTAAGTATATGAAAGAAAATAGGTGCAGAAAAGCAAATAGAATCAATGCGGTCAAGCATTCCGCCATGGCCATGAATGAGTTGCCCCCAATCCTTAACACCACGATCACGTTTAATCGCAGACATAACGAGGCCGCCAAAAAAGCCAAAGATACAAACAACCAATCCAATACAAGCAGCTTGAACATAGCTAAACGGCGTTAACCAAGCCATTGCAGTCCCTAAAGCGGTGGCTAAGAAAATACCACCGAGTAGGCCTTCGACTGTTTTTGATGGGGATAAAACGGGTGCAACTTTGTGTTTACCAACTAATTTTCCACACACATACTGCAACACGTCAGAGGCTTGAACCACCATAATTAACCAAATGGCTAGCCAAATTGGTTCACCTTTAAACTCTGGGAGTTTCAAATTCAACAATGCTGGAACATGTGAAATACAGAATACGCTGACCATGAGCCCCCATTGAATTTTTGAACTACGTTCTAGAAAATGGGTGGTGTCTTCTTGTTTTAAGCTGGCAATAGGAATTAATAAAAATACATAGAGTGGAATAAAGATTGAATACAGCCCATACCAGTCGGTATAAATCAAATAATATTGATAGGGAATAACAAAATAGAATGCAATCAGTAATGGAAAATAATCGC
>JAKFDL010000096.1:0-31456 GCA_036676175.1 Methylotenera sp.
ATAAAACACTGGCAAAGACTTTATTTGAGCGATTCGCTTCATCATAAAGCTTGGAAATTTTTTTGCTAAATTTCCAAGCATAAAGCCAACTTAGATGTGGCAAAATTAAGGCGAAGAAATATAATTTTTTAATAAACGAAACTGAGTGCTTATTAAAACTTTTCGTGCCTAAAATATGCCAAAATAAATTAATAGATTTAAGATATTTGTTCAATTTGGAATATTTCTTACCTGCTACAGAATTTCGATAGCTACCTGAAGCTGCTCTGAAAGTCATGGTGCGCCCTCTCAAGTTAGTTAATCATGCATACTGAAATCAGTCTTAACCAACTCTAACTTACAAGCCGACTAGAGTTCTGTACGCAGTCGCACATTGAGAGAGCATGTAATAAATAGGCAACAGCCACGTATTCCTTTAACTTTTAAGCGTATTTTCATACTGTTAGCCTCCCAAAACTGTCCATCAAGCTACACTTACATGCGCGCACTCATTCAGATTAAGTCTGTGTTAAAATCCTGCGTTAATTAGTAACTCACATAGCCACTATTTTTTGAAAGTTATCATCATGTTGAACAATTTATTCATTAGCAACGCACACGCCGCTCCTACCGCACCAGGTGGTGATTTATTTAGCTTTTTGCCTATCATTATTATTTTCGCGCTGTTTTATTTCATGCTGATTCGCCCGCAAATGAAAACGGCAAAACTGCAAAAAGCCATGATAGATGCGCTAAAAGCTGGCGATGAAGTGGCCACTGCAGGCGGCGTGATAGGCAAGGTAACTAAGGTTGGCGATCATTACGTAAGCATTGAAATTGCAACTAATACCGTGATTAACGTACAAAAACACACTGTGCAGACCATGCTGCCGCCTGGCACGATTAAGTCAATTTAAAAGCAAATCCACCTAAACATTTAAAGCTACGTTTTAATATAGCCTAACCAATCAAAATAACCATATGAATCGTTACCCCACCTGGAAATACATTTTAATTGCTGTTGTGATTTTAATTGGGTTGCTATACACCATCCCCAATTTTTACGGTGAATCGCCAGCGGTGCAAGTGTCGCCCGCCAAGGCCTCCCTTAAAGCCAACGCAGATCTATTAAGCAAGGTGGAATCAACATTAAAGCTGGCAGATATTCAATTTAACGGTATTTTTCTAGATGCCAACGGTGTGAAAGTGCGCTTTAGCACGCCAGAAGAACAATTAAAGGCCAAGGATAAGTTAAGCGCAAATTTAGGCAAAGATTACACCGTTGCGCTTAACTTACTGTCACAAACGCCAAGCTGGCTGCTGGCGATTGGCGCAAAACCGATGTATTTGGGTTTAGATTTACGTGGCGGCGTGCACTTTTTACTAGAAGTGGACATGAAAGCGGCGCTAGATAAATCTGCCGAAAGTAGCGTCGGCGATTTCCGCACCACTTTACGTCGCGAAAAAATTAACTATTTTGGCATCAGTCGTGAAGGCCAAAAAGTTGAGGTGAAGTTTGAAAGTGCTGCCGAGCTGGAAAAAGCACAAAAATTACTAAGCAAAGATTATCCTGATTTAACTTATACCGACAGTGTGGCAGGTAAAGAATTTGTACTGAACGCCAGCATCGGTGAGGCGAACAAATTAAAAATTCAAGAATTTGCGTTGAAACAAAACTTACAAACGCTACATAATCGTATTAACGAACTGGGTGTTGCCGAGCCTATCGTTCAGCAACAAGGCTTTGACCGAATTGTCGTGCAACTACCAGGTGTGCAAGACACCGCAAAAGCTAAAGAGATTTTAGGCCGCACTGCCACGCTAGAAATTCGCATGGTGGATGAAGATAAAAAAGATATGGCGACGCTTAAAGCGGCCGAAGAAGGTAGGGTTCCGTTTGGCGATGAACTATATAAAGACCGCGATGGCAACCCAATATTGGTGAAAAAGAGTGTTGTGCTAACGGGTGACCGCATTACTGATGCTGGCCCAGGCGTCAACCAGCAAACAGGTGGCTCTGTGGTCAACGTAACGTTAGATGGTCGCGGTGCAGGTATATTTAAAAACGTCACGCGCGATAACGTCGGCAAGCGTATGGCGATTTTATTGATTGAAAAAAACAGCACGGAGATCATTACTGCACCTGTGATTAACGAAGAAATCGGCGGTGGCCAAGTGCAAATATCTGGCATGGGTAACGCGCAAGAAGCCACTGATGTCGCCTTGCTGCTGCGTGCAGGCGCACTGGCAGCACCAATGGAAATTATTGAAGAACGTACGGTTGGTCCTAGCATGGGTGTGGAAAACATTAAACGCGGCGTACATTCAACATTGTGGGGCTTTGCCGCAATCGCGGTCATGATGATGATTTATTACATGGTGTTTGGCGGCGTTTCGGTATTAGCACTTGGCGTCAATTTGTTGTTGTTGGTTGCATTGCTATCTATGCTGCAAGCCACGCTTACATTACCTGGCTTGGCAGCGATTGCGTTGGCATTGGGTATGGCGATTGATGCTAACGTACTCATTAACGAACGGATTCGTGAAGAGCTACGCAATGGCAACACGCCACAGGCGAGTATCCATGCGGGCTATGACCGTGCGTTTGATACTATTATCGACTCTAACGTCACCACTTTAATCGCCGGTTTGGCGCTATTTATGTTTGGTACTGGCCCGATTAAAGGGTTTGCGGTGGTACATGTGCTGGGCATTCTCACCTCAATGTTTAGTGCGGTGCTGGTATCGCGTGCAATTGTGAATTTAATTTATGGTTATCGCCGTAAAGTGACCAAACTTTCAATTGGGCAAATTTTTAAAGCCTAAGTCTAGTATTTATAAGCCCAATATTTAAAAGCAAAGATTAAGAGAAAAGTTATGGAATTATTTAGAATTAAAAACGATATCCCGTTCATGAGTTATGGCCGTTTAACCACGGCAATATCACTCATCACCTTTATTCTGGCGGTGTATTTTTTGGCCGTAAAAGGTTTGCATTACGGCGTTGATTTTACTGGTGGCACAGCAATGGAGGTTAACTACCCACAGGCTGCCAATATTGAAGGTATCCGCAAGGCCATTGCCGATACAGGCCTTAAAGATGTCACAGTGCAAAACTTCGGCACTAGCCAAGATGTGTTGATTCGTTTGCCATTAGTGAAGGAAATGTCGATTGCCCAACTTTCTGAAACGGTGACAAACGCACTTAAAACAGCCGATGCAAGTGTAGAAGTGCGTCGTGTAGAATCAGTTGGCTCACAAGTAGGCGATGAGTTATATGCGAATGGCGGGTTAGCTTTGCTATTAGTGTGTGTCGGCATTATGGCTTATTTGGCAATTCGTTTCGAATGGCGCTTTGCGGTGGCGGCGATTATCGCTAATATGCATGATGTAGTAATTATTTTAGGCTTCTTCGCCTTCTTTCAATGGGAGTTCAACCTCACTGTACTCGCCGCGATTTTGGCGGTGCTGGGTTATTCGGTAAACGAATCTGTTGTGGTATTTGACCGTGTGCGCGAAAACTTTAGAAAAATGCGTAAAGCAACAGTAGTGCAAGTCATTGATAATGCCATTACCCGCACCATGAGCCGCACCGTGATTACCCATGTGATGACACAAACCATGGTCGGCTCGATGCTGCTGTTTGGTGGCGAGGTGCTGCACAATTTTGCATTGGCACTTACCATTGGTATTTTATTTGGTATTTACTCTTCTGTGCTTGTCGCTTGCCCCATCGCCATGTGGCTGGGTGTCAGTCGTGCCAATTTAATTGGCGATGTCGAAAAGAAAAGTAACGAGCAAGAGGCCGAAGCAACACCTTAAGCTATCATTAAACACTTGATAATTAAGCTGATTTAAAGTTAAACTAAACCACCATTACAAATATTTAACAACTTGATTTAACACCCTTTGGATAATATTCCTATCGCTTGGCAGCTGGCTGCATTAGCTCTGTTGCTACTCATTTCTGGATTTTTCTCAGTTGCTGAAACCAGCTTGATGTCGCTTAACCGCTATCGGTTGCGGCACTTAGTCAAAGAAGGTCACCGCGGCGCGCGGATTGCCAGTGCACTATTAGCCAAAACCGACAAACTGCTTGGCGTGATTTTACTGTGCAATAATTTTGCCAATGCAGCCTCTGCTACTCTGGTTACACTGATTACCGTAGAACTATTTGGCGAAGGCGAATGGGTGTTGATGATAGGCACTTTGATCGTTACGTTTGCGATTTTAGTTTTCAGCGAAATCACGCCAAAAGTGATTGCCGCCGCCTTTCCCGAAAGGCTTGGTATTTTGTGCAGCTATATTCTGTACCCACTGCTGAAGTTACTGTATCCCGTTGTTTGGTTTATCAATTTGTTTGTTGAAGGCTTGCTTAAATTATTTAGGGTCAATATTAATTTTAGCGAGAGCACGCACTCACTCACCATGGACGAGCTACGCAGTATCGTGACAGACGCGGGGCATTTTATGCCCAAAAAAAACCGCACTATTTTGCTGAATTTGTTTGAACTAGAAAAGATTACGGTGGATGACGTGATGACCGCGCACACACAAGTTGAAGTGATTGATTTTGACTCGCCGATTGATGATATTTTGCAGCGCATCACCAATAGTCACCATACGCGATTGCCTGTGCGCGAGGGGGATCATGAAGAAATAATCGGTATTATCCATATTCGCAAAGTTATCAACCAAATTCGCCTACATCAGCAAGAGGATAATTTAACCAAAGAAGCTTTACGTGAGATTATTGAAGACCCTTATTTTGTACCGGCTGGCACACCACTTTATACGCAAATCCAACAGTTTCAAGAGAAGCAGGAGCGCATTGCTTTGGTTGTAGATGAATATGGTGAATTTAAAGGTTTGGTCACGCTGGAAGATATTTTGGAAGAAGTGATAGGTGACTTCACCACGCAATCCCCCAGTCGCATTGGCAGTTATCGCCAAGAGACCGATGGCAGCTGGCTAGTCGACGGTAGTAGCAGTCTGCGCGATTTAAACAAGAAACTTAATTTAAGCTTTCCTTTAGATGGTCCGCGCACTTTAAACGGTTTAATCTTAGAACATTTTGAAGATATCCCAGAGCCCAGCACCAGTTTTAAAGTAGGTCAACACACGCTGGAAATCATTCAAACCCAAGATAGAATCGTCAAAAGCGTCAAAATATTTCCTTAAAGTACTAAAATATTCTCCAAAAGCAGAAAATATAATAGCCCTACTCATTTTGGGCTTGAATTTTTTGCTATTCGGCTCAAAATACAATTAAGTAAGTAACGAACTAAGCAAATGGCAAATACGCATAGCACTGGCGACACAGCACTTAAACCCAGCGCAGTTAAACCGAAACTGCCTGAGATGTTCAAAGTGTTATTGTTAAATGACGATTACACCCCCATGGAATTTGTGGTGGAAACGATAGAAAGATTTTTTAACAAAAGCCGTGAACAAGCAACGCAAATTATGCTCAAAGTACATACAGAGGGCATGGGTGTATGTGGTGTTTACCCGCAAGACATTGCGGAAACCAAGATGAACCAAGTGTTGATAGCTGCCAAGGAAGCGCAACACCCCTTGCAGTGTTTAGTAGAGCCTGCTTAAGCAGGTGGTAAATGTTAATTAGGCAGTAAATGTAAAGTGCCCGTGCAACTGGCGGTAGGGAATAAATCCCAAGCTTAGGAAATGAAGAAAGTTAAAGGTACAAAATGATTGCGCAAGAACTTGAAGTAAGCCTCCATATGGCATTTATGGACGCACGACAAAAGCGTCACGAGTTAATCACCGTTGAGCATTTATTGCTGGCGATGATTGACAATCCGACTGCCGCGGAAGTATTGCGCGCATGTGGAGCCAAATTTGAAGTGTTGCGTACCGAATTGAACCATTATATTGAAGAACATACGCCCACCGTCGGTGGCGAAGATGAAGTCGATACACAACCCACATTGGGCTTTCAGCGTGTTATTCAGCGTGCCATGCTGCATGTGCAATCAAGTGGCAAAAAAGAAGTTACAGGCGCCAATGTGTTGGTCGCTATTTACGGCGAAAAAGATTCGCATGCGGTGTTTTTCTTGCATCAACAAGGTATTACGCGTTTAGACGTGGTGAACTTTATTTCGCACGGCGTGGCAAAAATACCTGAAGGCGATTCAAAACCGGAAGGTGCAGAGTCTGAAGTAGAAGCCGAAGGATCGCCCGCTGGCGCCCTAGAACAGTTTACCCTTAACTTAAATGCACAAGTTGCCGCAGGCAAAATTGACCCGCTAATTGGCCGCGCGCCAGAACTTGAGCGTGTCATACAAACTTTATGCCGTCGCCGCAAAAATAATCCACTGTTAGTGGGCGAAGCTGGCGTAGGTAAAACAGCGATTGCCGAAGGTTTGGCCAGCCGTATTGTGGGCAAAGAAATTCCTGAAGTATTGGCTAATGCCACAGTGTATTCACTGGATATGGGCGCGTTATTAGCAGGCACTAAATACCGGGGTGATTTTGAGCAGCGCTTAAAAGCCGTGATGAAACAACTGGCTGAAAAACCTGATGCGATTTTATTTATTGATGAAATCCATACCTTAATTGGCGCTGGTGCCGCCAGTGGCGGGACGCTTGACGCCTCTAACTTGCTTAAACCTGCGCTTTCAAACGGTAGCTTAAAGTGTATCGGTGCGACCACTTACCAAGAATATCGCGGTATTTTTGAGAAAGACCACGCGCTATCACGTCGCTTCCAAAAAATCGACGTGGCTGAGCCAAGCATTGCCGAAACTATTGAAATTTTAAAAGGCTTGAAATCGCGCTTTGAAGAACACCATAGTGTGAAATATAGTGCTGGCGCACTTTCTACTGCGGCTGAGTTATCAGCGAAATATATTAATGATCGCCACTTGCCTGATAAAGCGATTGATGTGATTGATGAAGCTGGTGCAGCACAGCGCATTTTGCCAAAAAATAAACAGAAAAAAGTTATCGGTAATAAAGAGATTGAAGATATTATTGCCAAAATTGCGCGCATTCCGCCCAAAAATATCTCATCTGATGACCGTAGTGCGCTTAAAACGCTGGAACGCGATTTGAAAGCGGTGGTATTTGGTCAAGACAAAGCGATTGAAGTGCTCACCAGCGCAGTTAAAATGGCGCGTAGCGGCCTAGGTCAAAATAACAAACCAATTGGTAGCTTCTTATTCAGCGGCCCAACTGGTGTCGGCAAAACCGAGGTTGCCAAACAGCTGGCCTATATTATGGGCGTAGAGTTGATTCGCTTTGACATGAGTGAATATATGGAGCGCCATGCTGTGTCACGCTTGATTGGCGCGCCTCCTGGCTATGTAGGTTTTGAGCAAGGCGGCCTGATGACGGAAGCGATTACCAAACAACCATACTCTGTATTGCTGTTGGATGAGATTGAAAAAGCGCATCCTGATATTTTCAACATCCTGTTGCAAGTGATGGATCATGGTACGCTAACGGATAACAATGGTCGCAAAGCAGATTTCCGCAACGTCACCATTATTATGACGACCAATGCAGGTGCAGAAAATTTAAGCAGGTCTAGTATCGGCTTTACTAATGCAAAAGACGCTTCGGACGAGGCTGCAGATATTAAACGCTTATTCTCACCTGAGTTCCGCAACCGTTTGGATGCAACTGTGTCATTTAGTGCATTATCACAAGACATTATCATCCGCGTCGTGGATAAATTCTTGATGCAGTTAGAAGATCAATTGCATGAGAAAAAAGTGGATGTGACATTTAGCGATGCGTTAAAAGTGTACTTAGGTAAAAAAGGCTTTGACCCGTTGATGGGTGCACGCCCAATGGCACGCTTGATTCAAGATACCATTCGCAAAGCCTTAGCCGATGAATTGCTGTTTGGCCGCTTGGCTAATGGCGGCGCGGTACATGTGGATATTGATGACAAAGATGAAGTGAAATTGGTATTTGACCAAGGTCTACAATCTTCAAAACCAGCCTCACCCAAACCTGAGGCAGAAACCGTTTAATCGCCTACCAGTCTTCACCAAAGTACCCGACTCAAGTCGGGGCAAAAACCCGACTTCTAATCTATAAAAGTCGGGTTTTTTGTCATGATGCTTTTAAATAAGTCTGAATTTACCCAGTTATTCAACCAAGTGCGCAGCTTAGGATACGGTGCGGTTTCAAACCATGCGCTATCCACCGCTGCAAATTGTCGAATAAAAGGAAAAATAGCATAATCGGCAAAACTTGGGATACCAGCAAACAAATAAGTGTTTTGCTGCAGCAAGTTTTCGAGCTGCTGTAAAAACACCTCTCCTTGGGCACGATATTCAAGTTGTGATTGCGTAGGGTAACGTTCAGGATATTTATAACAATCTAAGTTTTTTTTGAATTCTACATCATTCATTAAAACCAATGCGCTGTAAGCCTGATGGATATTGGCTTGCAAAGCATCGCAGTTGCCCTCGCCCTTTAAAGCCGCTTGTTCAAATGCCCATTGCATAATGCCTAAACTTTCATCAATCACCGTACCATCAGCTAAAATCAGCACGGGCACGGTAGCCTTAGGTGAAACTTGTAACATATGCGCTGGTTTATCACGCAGTGAAATCTCACGAGTTTCTACTACAATATCAGCCAGTTTTAGTGCCATCCGTGCGCGCATCGCATAGGGGCAGCGGCGATAAGAGTATAAAATCGGCACTTTAGACTTCGTCATCATGCTGTGTTGCCAACCCAAAAAATCTTCCTCTTATATAACACATATAAATCGTCAGCTTTTTGCGCTTGCGCCTTGTTTGATTTAGAACTCTAAATAACCAAGACAACCTATCAATCATTAACCCAGCGTTTTGCAAATGTCGTGCACCAGCTTTGGCCCTTGGTATATCAGCCCACTGTAGACTTGTACAAGGTCAGCCCCAGCAGCGATTTTTTCCACCGCATCCGCACCAGTTAAAATGCCACCCACGCCAATAATTGGCAAAGCACGCTGCAATTGTTGTGACAATTGTTGAATCACAACAGTTGATTGGTTGCGCACTGGCGCGCCGGATAAACCGCCAGCTTCCTCAGTATGCGGCATGCCTTTTACCGCATCACGGCTCAGTGTCGTGTTAGTGGCAATGACGCCATCAATCTGATGCTGCATCAATAAATCGGCGATTTCGATGACTTGCTCTTGCGTTAAATCAGGCGCAATTTTTAACGTCATCGGCACATATTTACCATGTTTTTCGGTGAGTTTTTTTTGTTCCAATTTCAGCCTAGCCAGTAAGCCAGATAAAGCTTCTGCTGCCTGTAAATCGCGCAGGTTTTTGGTGTTGGGTGATGAAATGTTCACCGTAATGTAGCTGGCATGTGCGTACACCTTTTGCATGCAAATTAAGTAGTCATCAACGGCTTTTTCGTTGGGTGTATCAAAATTTTTGCCGATATTAATACCCAGAATTCCTGAATACCCAGCTGCTTTGACATTCTCGATTAAATTATCCACACCTAAATTATTAAAGCCAAAGCGGTTAATAATACCTTGCGCAGCTTTCACGCGGAACAATCTAGGCTTGGCGTTGCCAGGCTGTGGGCGCGGCGTCACTGTTCCGACTTCAATAAAACCAAAACCTAATTTGGCCATACCATCAATCACCGCGCCATTCTTATCTAGGCCAGCTGCCAAACCAACCGGGTTCTCAAACGTTAAACCCATCACCTGTCTTGGCACGCAGACGGGTGCTTTTGGGTAACAGTTTAAAATACCGGATTTTTCTACGAATTTTAGGCTTTTTAGGGTAATGTCATGTGTGAATTCTGCATCAAGCTGAAACAGTAAAGGTCTGGCGAGTGAGTAAATGTTCATGCCGACATTTTACGCGATATCACCACCTTTTAATCAATCGCTACTAATTCGCTACACGCACGATGAATTTATTACCGCATTTCCTGCATCTAAACAAACGACCATCGATGGTTTTTGCCAGTGGTTGAACACCACATTGTGGGCACTGTACATCATCCCCTTCATTAGGAATTTCAGCATACCTGTTCATGTTATAAGTGTCAAAAGTGTCAGTAGTTAAAAGATTCGAGGATTTTTTATCAAAAAATGTGCCTGCAATAATCAGCAGAATCGCACCAACTTCCAACAGTACATTAATTGTTAATCCTAAAATTGGGCGATTGATTAATATATCAAAATGGTGGAAAGAGGCTGCGCGTATTAAAATAAATGTACACAGCAATATAATGCCCCACCAGGTTAATTTATTGTGTCGCCATGAGTTTGCTAAAAACAAACGTATACTCAATAAGGCAGTTAACATTCCCAAGCCTAATGCCAGTATAAATGCAAACTGCACTCGCCTTCTATATAAATACCAGTCATTCACAAGTGCATTATCTTTAACAAATTCAGTCAACCAGCTTTGTAAATCCAATTGCTTGTTGATGGCTAACAGCAACAAAAAAACGGCCAAATAAATCCAGAATTGATAATAACCACCGAATTTTCTAGTGGCGTTTGCTTTTACAAGACACCGTGCCGCCGCCAACACATAAAAAGCAACGGTTAACCAACCAAAGATACTGGCATCTCCAATTCCCGCGTGCCAGCGGCCATCTTTGATAGCCGCAAAGATGATAGGGCTCTGAATTAATAACAATAAAAATGGTATTAACTTATTCATTCCTTCATTTTAGCGTGAATTATCGCCAATGACACGTTGAATGGCATTTTCGCCATTTAGTTTGATAACGCCAAGTGAAAAAGTAAACAAAAACGCCGCATAAATGCGGCGTTCTCAAACTCATTAATTATCTTTTTTCTTAGCTAGAAACTACAACAATACCTTCTCTATCCCGCCATTATTCACTCTATCGACATATTCATGCATCCAGTTCTCACCGAGAATATGCTTGGCCATTTCCACCACAATATAATCGGCCTCAATCCCAGTATCGTCGCCGTAGCGTGCCAAACCTTGCAGACAGCTTGGGCAACTCGTCAATATTTTCACCTTCTCTTCTGGATTACCAACCGTTAAGCCCATTTTCTGCATGCCTTTTTCTAGCTCTTCCTGCTTGCGGAATTTCACTTGGGTGGCAATATCGGGACGTGCAGCCGCAAAAGTGCCACTCTCGCCACAGCAGCGATCATTCAACGTAACCTCAGTGCCCATCAGTTTGTTGGTAACCTCGAGTGGTTTATAGGTTTTCATAGGCGTATGGCACGGGTCGTGATACATATAGCGCGTACCGGTGATACCTGAAAGCTTCTGGTCTTTTTCCATCAAGTATTCATGGATATCCAGCAATCGACAACCCGGGAAAATCTTCTCAAACTCGTACTTTTGCAGCTGATCCATGCAGGTACCGCAAGATACGATGACCGTTTTTATGTCTAAATAGTTAAGTGTATTTGCTACACGGTGGAATAGCACACGGTTATCTGTGGTGATTTGCAGGCCTTTATCGTGATTGCCGCTAGAAGTTTGCGGATAGCCGCAACACAAGTAACCAGGCGGCAGCACTGTGATGGCGCCCACTTCATACAACATCGCTTGCGTCGCTAAACCAACGTTAGAAAACAGACGCTCTGAACCACAGCCAGGGAAGTAAAATACCGCCTCTGAATCTTCGTTCACCTTTTGTGGGTTACGAATAACCGGAATCATGCTGTCATCTTCTATGCCCAACATGGCGCGTGATGTTTTAGATTGCAGCTTTTTCGGCATCGGTCGGTTGATAAAGTGAATCACCTGTGCCTTAATTTCCGGTTTGCCCACCGTAGCTGGCGGCCTAAATTTATCTTTAAGCAGCCCGAATTTTTTCGCCAAAACATGGGCGAAGCTTTGCGCCCTATAGCCAAATTGAATCATGCCAGCGCGCAATAATTTAATCGTCGCAGGGTCTTTGGCATTTAAAAACAACATCCCCGCCGCAGTGCCAGGGTTAAATTTCTTTTTACCCTGCTCACGTAAAAAGTTACGCATTTTGATGGAAACATCACCAAAATCAATATCGACAGGGCAAGGTTTCTCGCACTTGTGGCACACAGTGCAATGATCAGCGACGTCGTTAAACTCATCAAAGTGCTTGAGTGAGATGCCGCGTCGTGTTTGCTCTTCGTATAGGAATGCCTCGATTAATAGTGATGTACCTAAAATCTTGTTGCGTGGGCTATACAACAAATTGGCGCGCGGCACGTGAGTGGTACACACTGGCTTGCACTTACCGCAACGTAAACAATCCGAAATATCATCGGCAATTTCACCAATGGCAGATTGTTCCATGATGATAGATTCTTGCTCAAGCAAGCCAAAGCTTGGGGTATAGGCATTTTCCAGTCCAGAGCCTGCAAGCAATTTACCCTTATTGAAATAGCCGTTCGGATCTACTTTGTTTTTATAGGCAGTAAAGTTGTCGATGGTCGATTGGTCCAGGTATTCCATTTTGGTAATACCAATACCATGCTCGCCAGAAATCACTCCATCAAGACTTTTTGCCAGCACCATTACACGGTCTACCGCGGTATGCGCTTGCTGCATCATGCCGTAATCATCTGAGTTTACCGGGATGTTGGTATGGACGTTACCATCGCCAGCATGCATGTGCAAAGCAATAAATACGCGGCTTTTCAGCACTTTTTTATGAATCGCATCTAATTCGTTGAGTATTTTTTGATACTCGCGCCCAGCGAAAATCTCTTCCATTGGGCGTTTAAGTTCACGCTTCCAAGAGATGCGTAAATCATAACTTTGAACGGCACGAAACACATTCTCATATTGCTCATGCGGCTTGCCAAGCTCACCCAAGGCAGAAACTGGCGCATCCAAGCTATTTAAAATCAAGCTCCAGCGCGCGCGTAAATCATGCAATAACTGCAAAGCAATCGCTTGTTTAGCATGCACCATTTCTGCATCATTATTGCCGTCTTCATCTGCTTGCAGAGGCAAATCACCTTGCATAAATGTGTCCAACGCATTCAATAATTTAAGCTTGTTATCAATTGAAAGCTCAATATTAATACGCTCAATACCATCAGAATACTCACCTAATTTTGGCAGTGGAATCACCACGTCTTCGTTAATTTTGAAGGCGTTGGTGTGTTTGGCAATAGCAGCAGTACGCGCACGATCGAGCCAGAATTTCTTACGTGCCTCGCCAGATACCGCAATAAAACCTTCGCCATCCCGCGCGTTGCACATGCGCACCATGGCAGACGCGACTTGACCCACTGCATTCTCGTCATCAGAAGCAATGTCGGCAATCAATACCATTTTGGGACGTTGTTGACGAGCCGCTTTGGTCGCATAACCCACGGCTTTAATATAACGCTCATCCATGTGCTCTAGCCCAGCCATAATGACAGCTGGCTCTTGCTTGGCAGTGAGGTCGAGGTAATCTTTAATCTCTACGATTGCTGGCACTGCGTGAGAAACGTTACCAAAAAATTCTAAGGCAATCGTGCGCACGTGCTTAGGCATACGGTGCAAAATAAAAGTAGCGCTGGTAATGAGGCCATCACAACCCTCTTTTTGAATCCCTGGCAAGCCGCTTAAAAATTTGTCGGTTACGTCTTTGCCTAAACCTACTTTGCGGAAACTTGGGCCAGGAATGCTAATAATTTCAGGCTCACCCAGCTGCGTTTTCATATCCACATCAAAGCGCGTGAGCTTAAAGCGCGCCATGGCAATATCATGAATTTTGCCAAGGTTATGGTCTAAACGTTCTACTTCAAGCCATTTCGCATCGGGTGTCACCATGCGCCAAGATGCTAAGTTATCTAAGGCGGTTCCCCACAGCACAGCTTTTTTACCGCCCGCATTCATAGCTACGTTACCGCCAATGCAGCAAGCGTCAGCACTCGTAGGATCGCAGGCGAATTCTAGCCCTGCATCCGTTGCGGCCTCCATAGCGCGACGAGTGACGACACCTGCACCACATTCGATAGTAGCCACTTGTCGTGACACTCCTGGCAAGGTGCGCATTTGTACACCAGTGTGCTGGTCTAATTTTTCGGTATTAATTACCACTGAAAGTGGCGTGAGTGGGATAGCGCCACCAGTATAGCCAGTGCCACCGCCACGTGGTATCACTGTCAAACCCAATTCGATACTGGCTCGGACCAATGCAGCAATTTCAATCTCAGTATCGGGGTTTAATACCACAAACGGATATTCAACACGCCAGTCGGTCGCATCGGTTACATGCGACACACGCGCTAAACCATCAAATTGGATATTATCTTTACGCGTGATTTTGCTGTATTTGCTTAAGGCTTTTTTACGCAAATCGTAGGTTTGGCGAAAATCTTCGGCAAATTTTTCGACCGCAATTTTAGCGGCTGATACTAATTGATTCACTTTTTCGTTGGGTTTATTGCTTTCCGCACCACGCTCATCAATGGCATGAATGCGATGATGAAGCGCATCAATCAAGGCTTTACGACGTTTAGGGTTGTCTAGTAAATCATCTTGAAGATAAGGATTGCGGCTGACCACCCATAAATCACCCAGCACCTCGAACAGCATACGTGCACTGCGGCCAGTTTTGCGCTCAGCACGTAACTCATTCAAGATATTCCAACTTTGCTCCCCCAAAAATCGAATAACGATTTCACGATCAGAAAATGAGGTGTAGTTGTAGGGGATTTCGCGCAGGCGCGTAGTTGGGATAGGATCAGCTTGTAGAATTTCGACAGGAATCGGTGCGTTCATTAAGGTGTGATTAAACTCAGCAATATTTAAAGGTGAATTATATCATGCTGTAAGCCACCTCATAACGCTAGTACAGCATGCTTTTATATACGGGATTTATCTGCACATGATGTGACAAAAAGACGTTAAAATATGCCCATGTTAATACTCAAAAGAATTGGGCTGACTGTTGCTATTGTGGCGCTGCTGGCATTTCTAGCTGACCAGTTCAACAAGCGGATGTTTGCACCCGATGCAACGTTTGTCACCCTCACTGGCAAAAATCTCCATATGGCAGATTTAAAAGGCAAAGTGGTACTGGTAAATTTTTGGGCCACCACCTGCAGCACTTGCGTGCATGAAATGCCAGATCTAGTCAAAACTTATAATACCTTCAAAGATAAAAACTTCGAGATGGTGGCAGTGGCTATGGACTACGATCCGCCGGCACAAGTGCTGAATTTTGCCACCCAAAAAGCCCTGCCCTTTCCTGTAATGCACGATGGCTTTGGTGATGTGGCCAAAAAATTTCGTCATAAGGGCCTGACACCGACTACCTATATTTTTGACAAAACAGGCTATCGCATATTTTATAAAGTCGGTGAATTGGATTTTGCAAAACTAAATCAACTTTTAGGTAAAGAGCTTAATTAATGCTCTGGATTAAGGCGTTGCATATAATTTTTGTGATCAGCTGGTTTGCTGGTTTATTTTATTTACCACGCTTATTCGTTAACCACGCGATTGAAACTAATGATGCTGCTTTAGCAAGATTGGCACTCATGGAACACAAACTTTACAAATTCATGTTGCCCTTAGCCATATTGGCTTTAGTCTTTGGTTTATGGCTATGGCTAGTTTATGGTATTACTGGAGCATGGCTACATGTCAAGCTAGTATTGGTTGCCGGCTTAGTGGCTTATCACTTTTATTGCGGTAGATTGATACGTGATTTTCAGGCCGGCAAAAATACCCGCAGCCATATTTGGTATCGCTGGTTTAATGAGATTCCTGTGTTAGTATTATTCTTTGTGGTAATTTTAGTCGTGGTAAAACCGTTCTAAACTGTAGAATATTTATGGACATTTTAAATTCACCTTGGTTGATTAAAATGCTTGCGAAATCAAGCAAATCACCACGTGGTCGTTTGCTTAGTTTATTTGAAACTTTAGAAGATTGGCTGGACGCACCTCATATTTCTGCGGATATTCGCAAGCAAGCAGATAATGATTTGCAAACGCAAACGCCAGAAAAAAACCTGCTAGATTTTCTTACATTAGAAGCCAGCAAAGCAGGCGCCGCCATGCCAGAAATGTTAGCAAACCAACTTTACTTCATGGCCGTTGCTGCCACACAAGAGAGGTTGCATGCTGGCAACGCGCAAAGTTTAAGTCACGCCAGAAGCGCAGCGAGTGCTTTAATTTCCGCTCAAACAAAAACAGAATTCCATATTGCCAAACCGACTGCTTATGCCATGGCGGCGAGCTTTGCTGCTGTCTGTGCCGTCGCAGGTGGCTTGCTGGTATTTAATTTACAACAGCCAAATCCAATTATTGCCGCCGCACAAATGCCTATGCAGGCTGTTATTCCGCAAATGGTGGTAACTGAAACGATAGCGAATCCACAGCAAACTGCTGCGCTCATCGCACAAATTGAACAGATGCGTCATGGAAACTGCCAACTCATCGAAGCGGTTCAACTGCCTGACAGCCAAAAAGGCATTTATTTGAATATGGTGGTAAATGGACAAGTTTCGACCAACCCTCAAGAGCAAGCCATTGCGATTGAGCTATTGGCTAGAACGCGCTGTAACTACACCCCTATGCTGATGGCCAACTCCACTGGCTAACACACGTTGCAATTCATACAATAACTATTGTATAACGACTATACTGTCTAGTATAATCAAGGCATGTCAGTTCTACGCGAAAAAATATTAAGCACCGCTAGTCACCTGTTTCAAACGCAGGGCATTAATTCGACTGGCGTAGATAATATTGTGGCGGTGGCTGGTACCACCAAAATGACGTTGTATAAATACTTCCGCAGCAAGGAAGTACTCATTTTAGAAGTGCTGGAAAAGAACCAGCAGGATTTTCAAACGTGGTTAGATAGCAAATTCGCCAGCAGCAAAAAGTCCAGCGACAAAATTCAGCAGCTGTTTGATTACATTGAAGAGTGGGTAAATTCCCCAGCGTTTATAGGCGTTGGTTTTATTAAAGCTTCAGCAGAATTTCCCAACGAAAATGACCCGATTCATCAGCTGTCCAGCCAGCAATCGCGCGAATTCAGGCAATTCATCAGCAAACTGGCAACTGAAGCCAGCATTAAAGATGCCGATGGTTTAGCGTTGCAACTTTCACTATTGTTTGAAGGCTCAGTGCAAGCAGAACAGATGAATCGCGGATCAGGAGCAGTAAAATATGCTAAAAAAGCCGCTAAAATTCTCATCAACGGCGCGATAAAAGCTTAACTGCTCAACTTAGTAAGCTTCCAGCTTTAAATTATTCTATTTTACTCGCTTGCAAGCCACATGAGTGCTGGGTTGCAGTGCATCCAATTTCTGCCGTAGCATTTCCTCTATTAAAATTCATGTATTTACTTGCTATGCATGCCGCTGCTACAAGATAATAGCGTTTTAAGACAACAAACAAGAATTATGCATACCCTCATCTGCGGCTCGCTGGCTTATGACACCATCATGGTGTTTCAAGACCAGTTTAAAAATCACATCCTGCCAGACCAGATTCACAAGCTTAGCGTGGCGTTTTATGTGCCAGAATTGCGCCGCGAGTTCGGGGGCACCGCAGGTAATATTGCCTACAATTTAGCTTTGCTAGAAGGCAAACCATTGATGATGGCAACGGTAGGGGAAGATTTTTCACCCTATGCTGACTGGATAAACACTAACAAATTAAGTACTGTGCATATTAAGCGGATTCCTAACAGTTTTACTGCCCAAGCGTTTATTACCACTGATTTAGACGACAACCAAATTACTGCATTTCACCCTGGCGCAATGGTGGAATCGCACCAAAATAGCGTTAAAAATGCCGCAGATGTGTCTTTGGCGATTATTGCGCCAGATGGCCGCGATGGTATGTTTCAACATGCAAAAGAATGTTTTGACTCCGGCATTCCGTTTTTGTTTGATCCTGGTCAAGGCTTACCCATGTTTAATGGTGAAGAGTTGTTACATTTTATAGAGATGGCGAGCTATTTAGCGGTGAACGATTATGAATCACAGGTCATCCAAGATAAAACCGGACTGAACTTGGAGCAGTTAGCCGCTAAAGTAAAAGCACTTGTTGTCACGCTAGGTAGTCAAGGATCTCACATTTATGCTGAGGGTCAACGTTTTGACATTCCATGCGTTAAAGCCGATAAGATCGTGGACCCCACCGGTTGTGGAGACGCTTACCGTGCAGGTTTGCTGTATGGTATTAGTAATGACTGGGATTGGCCGACCTGTGGCAGGTTGGCATCAACGATGGGCGCGATTAAAATTGCTAGCCGTGGCGGTCAAAATCATGCACCAACGCGTGCTGACATTGAGTATATGTATACGCAGGCACTGGTTTCTGAAGTGGCAGTAAAAGAAAAAATGGCCTCATAAAAATTGTAACTTGCAGTGACAATATAATGATTAGCTAAGGACATAGTATGCAAATTTCAAAATTATTAGCAGTGGTGTTTATCTCTGTACTTTTGGCTGCTTGTGCCAGCTCTAACTCAGGAAGCGTCTACAAACGTGATGATGCGCGTAAAGTACAGACTGTTAGGACTGGCGTAGTGGAAAGTGTGCGTACAGTGAAGCTTGAAGGCACAAAATCTCCTGTAGGGACGATAGCAGGTGGTGCTATTGGCGGCATTGCAGGTAGCACAGTTGGTAGCGGCAGTGGTAGTGCTATTGCTGCTGTCATTGGTGCTGTAGCCGGCGGCCTTGCCGGCTCAGCTGCTGAGGAAGTAGTGACTCGTAAAGATGCCCTTGAAATCACCGTAAAATTAGATGGTGGTGCACTTATTGCCATTGTGCAGGAAGCCGATGAAGCCTTTCAGCCTGGTGATAAAGTACGCATTGTAGAAAATAGCGATACATCCCGCGTTACCCATTAAACATTAAACACATGGCGAGTTAAGCCTTTTGATGCTTGTCATTATTTAGTCATCTAAAATTCATTAATTTTTCATGTTAGGCACATAACATCTCTCCAATTTCACAGGAGATGTTATGTATAAAAAGCAGTTATCAGCTCAAGCTAGCCTAGCACAGCGCGGTTCACAATCATCTCAACACCACCTTTATGTGAGCCTAGCTCGCAACGCCAGTGAGGTCGTAGAGGCGCAACGCTTACGCTATCAAGTATTTGCAGAAGAAATGGGTGCACAAATTGCCAGTGCTAGCAATGCAAAAACGAGAGGCCTGGATATTGATGGATTTGATGCTTTTTGTGAGCACTTATTGGTGCGTGAAAGCGCCACACACCAAGTCATCGGTACCTACCGAATCTTGAGTCCGGAGCAAGCCTTTCAGGCAGGTGGCTATTACTCTGCAGGCGAATTTGATTTAAGCCGTTTAGCGCATTTATTCAGCAGCATGGTAGAAGTGGGCCGCGCCTGTGTGCATCAAGATTACCGCAGTGGCGGCACTATCACCATGTTGTGGGCCGGGCTTGCAAAGTATATGAAAACGCACAATTACGAATACATGATTGGCTGTGGCAGTGTCCCCATTCATGACGGTGGCCACATGGCAGCAAGCCTGTACCATAAGCTTAAAGAGGATCATTTATCGCCCGCCGAGTATCGCGTGTTTCCACATAATCCGTTGCCAATTAATGCTTTGAATCATGACTTACCCGTGGTTTGCCCTCCCTTAATTAAAGGCTATTTGCGGCTGGGTGCTTACATTTGTGGTGAGCCTGCGTGGGATGCCTCTTTCAACACAGCGGATATGCTGGTAATGTTACCTTTATCACACATTAACAGCAGATATGCGGCGCATTTCTTAAAATAATTTGCAACAAACCCATTTTTTAATCCGTTATTATCGAATAGTACGCATTTTTATTCACACCATTGTTGGGTTAACATTGGCGGCAGCTGTGCTGCCCTTCATCAGCAAAACTAGCAACCTTAAACTGATCCAATGGTGGTGTAGTGGTTTGCTAAGGGCGTTTAATATTAAAGTCTCGCTCCACGGCAAGTTACCCCCACTTAAAACCAGTAGCACGATGTTTGTGGCGAATCATATTTCGTGGTCAGATATTCACGCACTCAACAGCGTCATCCCTGTGCGGTTCATTGCCAAATCCGACATTAAAAGCTGGCCTGTCTTTGGCTATTTGGTGAGGAAAAGCAATACCATCTTTGTAGAAAGAGGCAAACGACAGGAGGCGGGACGCATCGTGGCACTCACGAAAGATAGTTTATCGACGGGTGACAACGTTTGTTTTTTTCCTGAGGGCACCACAACAGATGGCACTGGCATTCATAAAAACGGCCTGCAAGGACCGCCGGTATTGGCTTTCAAGAGCAGCGTATTACAAGCAGCAATTGATGCAGGCGCTCAATTATGGCCGATAGCCATTCGTTATTACCATCCAGATGGCAGCATTAACACGCAGATGGCTTATGCAGGGGATACTACTTTAATTGAGTCGATGCAAAATGTACTGAATCAAAAAAATCCAACTGTGGCACTGCATTTTTTAACACCCTTTCAGGCAACTGGCCAAAATAGGCGTGATTTAAGCCAGGCAGCTTATAGTGCAATTAATTCTAAACTAGTCGAGTTACATCACGCGGGTCGAAGTTCACCTGTGTAATTTCACGAGTTTCTAAAGACATTGCAGTCAATTTCCCGCCCCACAAACAGCCAGTATCTAGTGCGTGTATATTATTTCGTTGGCGTAAACCCAGTGCAGACCAATGTCCGCAAATAATATTCGCAGCTTGCGATTGCCTGTTTGGAACATCAAACCACGGTAAATAACCAGTTGGAATGTTAGGCAGCTCACCCTTGAATGAAAACTCCATTACACCATCAAGTTTGCAAATACGCATGCGCGTCAAGGCGTTAGTGATCACGCGCAGTCTATCCATACCCGTTAAATCTGCCCGCCATTGATTTGGCACATTTCCGTACATATTTATTAAAAAATTTGCATAATTATCTGATTGCAGTATCGCCTCAACCTCAGCTGCGTAGGCCAGCGCATCGCTAATTGTCCATTGCGGCATCAGACCGGCATGCATCATGACATAACCGTCCTGTGCAATCATCAGCGGTTGATGTCGCAGCCATTTAAATAATTCACCGCTGTCAGGCGCATCAATACTGAGCTGCAGCGTATCACTTTTATGGGTGGGTTTTAAGCCATTTACCACTGCAAGTGCGTGCAAATCGTGATTACCCAGTACCGTTTTAATGGATGATTGATGCTGGTAACACCAACGCAGGACATCCAAAGAACCATTGCCACGATTGATTAAATCGCCTACCAGCCATAATGTATCTCGCTTGGGATTGAACTGCAGGCGCTCTAGCAGCGCTATAAAAGCGTAGTAGCAGCCTTGAATATCGCCAATTGCATAAGTTGCCATAATGGTTTGATTATACTGGCTAATTGCTTCAATAAAAAAGCCGCTTATTCAGCGGCTTTAAAAATTCATACAAACTCTATTTTGCTGATTTAACAAATTTAAAATTAGCACCTGCGCCATTGGCCATTTCTGCCACTGCACTCGCCACTTCATCATCGGTTAAATCGGCATTACCGCCGCGCGCTGGCATGCCGCGTATTCCCTCAATAGCATGCTTCACTAGGGTTTCATAGCCTAGTGCAATACGTGGTGCCCATTGGCCCTTATCGCCTAATTTCGGTGCATTTAGCATACCAGTGGCATGGCAGGCTGCACAAGAGGCTTGCACTATTTCAGCGCCAGACTTTTCCTTATGTGCGACTGGCATTGGCGCCACCTCCACCACTGCTTCAGGTTTGATATTTTGCTCTACATTCGCCACTGGCGTTGCAACCTCTTCTACCGGTTTAGCCAGGATGATGGCAACAATAGTTGCCAACACTAAACACAGGCCAAATATAACCACCATGGGCTGTAAAGTACTGGGTGCTTGATGCTGGTTGTCTTGGTCACTCATAAAATAATCCTAATATAATGATAAAAATTACTTCTAGATGCTATTGATAACGATAAATATAAAGAATGCTTACAAAGCGACTTTGTTATAATGCGCATGTTTTAGTTAATTACTACTAAATTGCGCCCGTAGCTCAGCTGGATAGAGTGTTGGTTTCCGAAGCCAAAGGTCGTGGGTTCGACTCCCGCCGGGCGCGCCATTTAATCAAGCAAGATAATGTTAAATTCCACCTATAGCTTGAACATCCAATAGTGGTCTACAAGCAGCGCAGCGAACAATAGCGTTAAATACAAAATAGAAAACTTAAACATACTACGTGCCAGCGTGTCAGTATAGTTGCGATACAAACTTAGTGCATACCACATAAATACCGCATTTAACAACATGGCCGAACCCAAGTAAATAAAACCGCTCATACGCAGGGCAAACGGCATCAACGTCACTGCCACCAGAATAATGGTATAGAGCAAAATTTGTAGGCGCGTGTATTCTTCACCATGCGTCACTGGCAACATCGGTAAGCCAGATTTAGCATATTCCTCGCGACGATAAAGTGCCAGCGCCCAAAAATGCGGTGGAGTCCAGGCAAAAATAATCAGCACTAATATCCACGCTTCGGCAGATACGGTCCCCGTCACGGCTGCCCAGCCGAGCGCAGGCGGCATGGCACCAGACAAGCCACCAATCACAATATTAAGTGGCGTAGCTGGTTTTAAAAACACGGTGTATATAACCGCATAGCCCACAAAGGTTGCCAGGGTGAGCCACATCGTGAGTGGATTTACGAAAATATACAAGATAGCTAGGCCAATGCTTGCCATAATGCTGGCGAATATAAAGGTTTGTTTGGAAGTCACTTGGCCTGTGGGTAGCGGACGGCCGCGGGTGCGCGCCATTTTTGCATCAATGGCTTGCTCGACAAGGCAGTTAAACGCTGCTGCAGCCCCTGAAGCCATGCCGATGCCTACTGTGGCAGCTAGCAGTATATCCAATGGCACCATATTTGGCGTGGCTAGAAACATGCCGATCAAGGCAGTAAACACAATCAACATCGTGACGCGTGGCTTGCATAAAGCGAGAAAGTTATTAAAACCTGATCTTGCAGTTTGCATATTCATTTCAGATGCAGCACTCATTTAATCCCTCTGGTTGAATCATTTAGTTTCGCGCCGTTTTAGTATCAATTGGCTTTTAATGCAGTAATTTTTGAATTTAACACAATGACTGACATCAGCAATAAAGCCGCGACCATATTATGCCCTACTGCTAGTGCAAGTGGAAGGTGCAGCACTAAATTGGCAATGCCTAAAATGATTTGAATGACCAGCAGACCCAGCATCATATGCGTTATTTTTTTAAGTTGAGGCTGTTTAATCAAGCATAAACCCAGCCAGCCAAGATACACGAAAGTTACTAAGGCGCCGATGCGATGCGTCCACTGAATGGCTGTGTATGCCGCCAAATGCAGGGGGGTACCATCATTAGCCACACCGAGTTCGCGGAACCAGTTAAATGCATTACTAAAATCCATCTCAGGAATCCACATGCCATGACAAGTTGGAAAGTCAGTGCAGGCTAAGGCGGCGTAGTTTGTACTTGTCCAGCCACCTAAAAATATTTGTACAAACACCACCAAAATCGCACCACGTACCCAAAAACGTATATTTTGTGACTGTACTGTCGTCGTCGTCACTCCCCAATGCCGATGCGTAATCCAAGTAAGTATCGCCAGTGTACTCATACCGCCAATTAAATGCGCGCTGACAATAATCGGCCGCAATAGCAATGTCACTGTCCACATGCCTAGTGCAGCTTGAAACACAATAAGCGCCAATAAAAACGTAGGTAACCATTTCGCTACTTTAACTTCATCGCGCATGCGCCAGCCCTGTACAAATATGGCCAGTACCAGCAAGCCTAGCGCTCCTGCCAAATAACGATGGATCATTTCTTTCCAGGCTTTGCCATGCTCTACTGGCGAATCTGGGTAAGTCACTTGTGCATGGGCAATCGCACTTTCGCTTTGTGGCACAGTGAGCGTGCCGTAACATCCCGGCCAATCTGGACAGCCTAGACCCGCGTCAGATAAGCGCACATAGGCACCTAACACAACCACACATACGGCCAACAGCGTTGCAACTAGCACTAATTTATTAAACATTCGCATGTCTTGCTATTTCCTATCCTGCCCAAGAATTTTTAAGTAAGCGCGTTAAATCACTGCGCAAGCCTTTGGGGTCAAATTTTCCTGGATAGCTCATCATCAAATTACCCAATGGATCTACCAAGAATATATTAGATTCTGCACCACCATTAGCCGCATTGAATTCAGCCGAAAATTTTGCCATTTCTGTATCTGCACCAGCTAATATAATTAAATCTGGGTATTGCTTCTGTATCTCGTTATAAGCGTTTGCTTCAATAGCGATTGGCACTAGCAACACACGCTGTATACGATCAATCTCTTTGTTCATCGAAGTATGCACCTGTTTTAACATATGCAGTCGTGCAGCACATGGAGCTGTACAGCCCGTGTCATCAATCGTGACGACACTCCAGATTTTATTCCACTGTTCAGGATTAAATGCTTTACCTGTTGCATCTTTCAATACTGGAATCTGTAAGATTTTTGGTGGCTGGATTAAATTGCCATAGCTTTTACCACCAGGTATTAAATCAAAAAGATGTAATAAAACGGCCATGGTAAACGGTAAGATAAATACCAAAATCAGCAGATAAAATGTTTTTTTACTCCGCACCGGTGGCTGGGTTTGACTTAGTTCAGACATACAATTAATGCTCTACTTTCTTAACATTTAATACGATATATATAACCAACAGGGTAAGTGCAAAACCAAACCACTGGTAGGCATAGCCCAAGTGCATAGTTACACGCTCACCTGGTGGTGGCCAATTCCTTACGAACCCTCCATTATTTTTGGGGTCGAGCCGCACCACAAACGGCTGTACCGCAAAGGGTACCGATTTCGCATAGCGTGCCATATCTAAATTTTGCCATACTGGCTGCCACGCGCTAGCTGTTGTAGGTGGCGTATCCATGGTAAAAAATTTACTGGCTGGCAGGCCAATATCACCCTCAATTTGTTGGCTACCGTGTGGTGTATCTATTACTGGTGGTTTAGGAGCTTCGCCCACATTCGCTGCTGTTCTAGCAACCCAACCGCGGTTTACTAGAACATATGTATTGCTGCCATCTACCTGCATCGGCGTCAACACATGATAACCAGCCACTGTATTTTGTACTTGGTTATCTAATAACAACTGGTATCTCGTGTCGTATTTCCCAGTAAATTTTACCCGCTTATAGCGCCAATTTTCTAAGCCCTCTATTTTATCAGGAAGAGCGATCACTGGCTCGTTTAAGCTTGCATTTAGCTGCTTTTGTAGTGTGCGACGCGCATCTGCTTTGTTGTACTGCCACATGCCCAGCTTGATACAAATGCCCAGCATAAGCACAGTAGCCAGTGTCAGCCAAATATTTGGGCGAAACGTATATTTCAAACTTATGAATCCTAAAAGTTACTACCTTATTCCAAACGAAAAATTGCTATAAGCTGGCTTTAGCCGCATAATACTCGGCCAAATTTAAAGAGTAGTGTCATGTTACTTAAAATTCTTATCATCACTATATTGCTGTTTGTTTTCGGCAGTCTTTCTGTTGCCTTTTATCATTTAATGAAAGGCAAGCATAACGAAAAAGTGGTTAAAGCGCTTACATGGCGCATAGGCATTTCAATTGCCTTATTCTTATTGCTAATGATTGGTTTCTACACTGGATTTGTTGGTAACCCAAACCCACACCCATAAACCAAATCTTTCGACTAATTGAGGGCGGACTTGGCTTTTTCTGCAAGCGCGGCTTGGGATAGCCCCGCGTTACCATTGTAAAATGCATAATTCAATGTCACCGTATGCACATCAGCAGGTAAATCAGGCTTTACATAAAACATGATTGGCATTTCTTTATTTTCACCTGCCTTCAGTGTTTGCTCTTTAAAACAGAAACATTCAATTTTTTTGAAGTACAGCGTTGCTAATTCTGGCGTAATGCTTGGCACTGCTACGCCTAACTGACTCGCTTCTCCGTTATTTTTTGCGGTGTAACTGGTTAAGGTAATTTCGCCTGGATGGACCCGCATACTGGTTTGTTTCGGGTGAAAACTCCAACCTAAGCCTGGCATAGTATTGCCAGTAAAGATCACGGTTACCCAGCGCGTCTTATCCACTTTCTGCGTTGTATCAAATGCAGTGGCAGTGCTATCTGCCCTACCATTAATACCAAACTCTCTGCACATCACATCGTATAGTGGCGCTACTGCAAAGCTAAACATTAAGCCTGCAAATACGATGATGCTTAACTTCCAAGCGAGACGCTTGTTTATTTTAGACAATAAAGTCTTTTTCTCACTGGCACTCATTTGCTACATCCTATGATTATTTAAAATAGATGACAAAAACATATAATGCAATTGCCAAGATGCCGATAACCCAGCCAACTAATAAATTTTTCTTTTTTAACTTTTCTTTTGCTTGTACTTCGTTTTTCTCTTGATTCATTTTTTTTCCAATAAACTTATATTTAAAACACCTGTTCTCTGCTTTAATTGCCTTGCCAATAACTCACGTTGTTTTCTAGTTAGATAGCGACCTATCACAATATCTTTTCCATGGGATTGCAAATATAAGTGCAATTCACCGTTAGCTAGTTCTTGCTGCACTACTTTCACCCAATATGGGCTCACAACTTGCTGAGTTACAGTCTCCCCTACGCAGCGCTCCACTATCAAGTTGTCACCCTCTATACTGATGCTTTCATAATCTGTTTCATGTCGGTTCACATAATAAAAGGCATAAGCCAATGCCGCTATTTCCAGCCCCACAAACGGTAAAACTAGCCAAGCCCCAAGCAAGCTAAATGCAATGCCAATGATACAGGGAATCACTGTAAGCAAAATAACCACTTTTTGCTTGCTGGCTGCACTTAAAGCACAATTAGGTTTAAAGGTTACTTTAAAACTGTTATATGCATCTATCTCGGATACGATCATCATGTCTCCTGTAGATTTATGATTGTCTTTAGCACGAAATAATTCAACACATACAGCACAAAAGCAAACGCCACAAGGTAAACCTTGCGGCGTTATATAAAGCTACTTTAGTACTATAGCCAATATACGAATATGAACAAGAACAACCATACTACGTCTACAAAGTGCCAGTACCAAGCCACCGCTTCAAAACCAAAATGATCATGTGAATCAAAGTGGCCCTTCATGACGCGGAACAGGATGATAGCTAGCATAATCGCACCCATGGTTACATGCAGGCCGTGGAAGCCAGTGAGCATATAAAATGTAGCACCATATATTCCAGTTTTAATGGTAAAACCTGCTTCAGCATATTCATGCATTTGAAGATATAAGAAAATTGCGCCTAATAAAATTGTCAGCGCCAAGCCAACTTTAAGCTGTGTACGTTGATTCTTCATCAAGCCCCAATGCGCCCAAGTCAATGTAGCACCAGAAGTCAATAATATTAAAGTGTTGATTGCAGGCAAACCCCAAGGACCCATGGCGGTAAATGCCTCGGTAATGCCTGGGCCAGATGTTGGCCAACCTGCAACGAAGTTAGGCCATAACAACTTAGCATCGGCTAACCAGGGCACAGATACATTACGCGCATAAAACAAGGCACCGAAGAAACCAAAGAAGAACATCACTTCAGAGAATATGAACCAGCCCATTCCCCAGCGGAAAGAGATATCCACTTGCTTGTTATAAAATTTGCTAACGCTTTCACCTATCACTTCTTTAAACCAGCCAAATAGCAAATAAGCAAGCGAGAGGCCGCCAGCGATCATCAGCGGAGTACCCATAGCAACTTTATTCAGCACCATCGCGAAGCCGCCTGCTAATAGAAACAAAGAGATTGATGCTATTAGTGGCCAAAAAGATGGGCCTGGTAAGTAATAATTTTTTGTATCTTGACTCATATTCATCCCTAAATAAATTTATTAATACCTATGATTACTTTACTTGTGGTGGTGTTTCAAAGGTGTGGAATGGTGCTGGTGAAGCCACAGTCCACTCTAGGCCGTGTGCGCCTTCCCATACTTGATTAGTCGCTTTTGTACCGCCACGAACACACTTGATTACTACATACAAGAACAACAACTGACTGATACCTAGTGCAAAGGCACCTAGTGAAGAAATCATGTTGAATTCGGCAAACTGTTGAGAGTAATCTGGAATACGACGTGGCATACCAGCTAAACCTGTAAAGTGCATTGGGAAGAACGTCACATTAAAGGCAATTGTCGTTGTCCAGAAATGCCATTTACCTAATTTTTCGTCATACATGTGACCTGTCCATTTAGGCAACCAGTAATACACGCCACCCATGATTGACATAGCTGCACCTGAGAACAACACGTAGTGGAAGTGAGCAACCACATAGTAAGTATCTTGCAGCTGGATATCAACAGGAAGAATCGCGCATACCAACCCTGTTAAGCCGCCAATGGTGAATAAGAACACAACGGCGACAGAGAACAGCATCGGCGTTTCAAATGTCATTGAGCCTTTCCACATTGTGGCCAACCAGTTAAATACTTTAACCCCGGTTGGTACCGATATTAACATTGTGCTGTACATGAAAAACAATTGACCTGCCACTGGCATGCCTGTTGTGAACATGTGATGCGCCCATACAACGAATGACAGCACTGCAATTGCCGCCGTTGCGTATACCATTGATGCATAACCGAATAGCGGCTTGCGTGCGAATGTCGGAATAATGGTAGAAAGGATACCGAATGCCGGCAAAATCATAATGTAAACTTCAGGGTGACCAAAGAACCAGAATACGTGTTGGAACAACACTGGGTCACCGCCACCAGCGGCATTAAAAAATGTTGTACCAAAATGACGGTCAGTAATCAGCATCGTTAAAGCACCCGCCAATACTGGCATTGCAGCGATTAACAAGTAAGCGGTAATTAACCATGTCCACACAAACATTGGCATTTTCATCAAGGTCATGCCTGGTGCGCGCATGTTAAAGATGGTTGTAATAATGTTAATAGAACCAACAATCGAAGATACACCCAAGATATGCAATGCTAATATACTCATATCGACTGACATGCCACCTTGCACAGATAGCGGCGGATACATCGTCCAACCACCTGATGCCGCACCACCTGGCACAAAGAATGAAGCCAATAACAAGATTGCTGCCGGGATAAGTAGCCAGAAGCTCATGTTATTGAGTCGTGGGAAAGCCATATCTGGCGCGCCTATCATTAGCGGCACTTGCCAGTTAGCGAACCCCACAAATGCAGGCATGATCGCACCGAAAATCATTATCAAACCGTGCAATGTTGTCAGCTGATTAAACACATCAGGTTGCACAAACTGCAAACCAGGCTGAAACAATTCAGCACGAATGCCCATCGCTAGCGCGCCAGCAAACATAAACATGGCAAAGCTGAACCACAGGTACATGGTGCCAATATCTTTATGGTTGGTAGATTTTACCCAACGCATAAGCCCGGTAGGATGACCATGGCTATCGTGGCCATGATCGTCGTGATGTGCTGCAGTGGTTGTACTCATCAATATCTCCTAAAAACTAACGCTAATTACTTTTAATTGTATGGAATTAAACTATGTTTATTTTTTGCGACTAATTATTTACGTGCCGCTTTAACTGCAGAAGGCTGAATAATGTCGCCTACCGAATTACCTAGCGCGTTTCGCTCGTAAGCAATCACCGAAGCAATTTCAACATCGTTGAGCAAAGCCTTCCATGCTGGCATCACATTTTTACCATTTAAGATAATATCGAGGTGACCTTCAATTGGGCCAGTAGTAATTTTACCGCCAGTGATAGCGGGGAATGCTGGCGGCAAGCCTGCGCCGGTAGCTTGGTGACATACTGCACAATTTTTCTCATAGACTGTTTTACCATTGGCGACCAAATCATCTTTTGTCCATTCTTTATCGGCTCCAGCTGCACCAGCAGCAGCCTCTTCAGCTTTGGCAGATAACCAGTCGTTATACTTTTCCTCACTTACCACTTCAACTACAATCGGCATATAGCCGTGGTTTTTACCACATAATTCAGCACATTGACCACGATAAGTGCCTTCTTTTTCTGCCTTAAACCACACCTCTTTAATAAATCCTGGGATAGCATCCTGTTTAACACCAAATTCCGGTACCCACCAAGCATGAATTACATCTGAAGCGGTTAACACTACGCGTACTTTTTTACCCACTGGCACCACCATCGGGTTGTCTACTTCTAACAAGTAATTTTCACTCTTTTCGGCTTTATTCTCAATTTGATCTTGGGTGGTTGATAAGTTACTGATGAACTTAACGTTTTTGTCTAAATAATCGTATTCCCATTTCCATTGATAGCCAGTGACCTTCACTGTCATATCAGCCTCACTAGTATCTTTCATGGCAAAAATAGTTTTAGTCGCTGGAACTGCCATTACGATCAAAATAAGTGCCGGGATAATCGTCCAAACAATTTCCAGTGTGTGATGTTCGTGAAACTGAGCAGCCTTGTGCCCAACAGATTTACGGTGTTTGTATAGTGAATAAAACATGACTGCAAATACAACTACAAATATTGCCAAGCAGACCCAAACAATCAACATGTGCAAATCGAATATTTGTGCTGCAATTTCTGTAACTGGCGCCTTCAAATTTAAATCGTAGGCGGCGTGCGCGGAGCTGGCAATTGACGATAATGCCGTGCCTAGAAAGAAAATAGCTTTCTTATTCATAACTAAATCTACCTTGAAATGTGAATAATTTAATAATCCAAACAATGCTAGCAATCGTAATAAACCATTTGGTCAAACTCATTGATTAAGCTGCATTAATTGACTTTGCAGTGCTTTTAATTCCGCACTTTTATTTATTTATATGAAAACGCATGCAATACAAACACCTAAAAACAATGAGAAATTAGCATAAAAAATGATTAGCCTCAAGCAAAAAATTACAATTATGAAACATTCCTGTGCTTATTAAGTTACATTTGCTTTATTTTGGTGCCGGGAGGGGGAATCGAACCCCCACGTTGTCGCCAACGCGGGATTTTGAGTCCCGTGCGTCTACCAATTCCGCCATCCCGGCTTGAGGTATAATTACAACGCCGCCATTATAACAACATTTTTCTCAATGCGAACTCTAGATTTTGACTTTAATTTACCTGAAGCACTCATTGCTCAGCACCCCACCCAAAAACGCACTGCCAGTAGACTACTACACCTGGAAGGCCAAACTGGCAAGCTGCATGATAAATTATTTGTAGACTTGCCTAGTTTTATCCATGCTGGGGATTTGCTAGTATTTAATGATACCCGCGTCATAAAAGCGCGTTTGTATGGCACCAAAGTCAGTGGCGGTACATTAGAAATTTTAGTAGAGCGGGTATTGGACTCACATCATGTGCTAGCACATATTCGCGCCTCACGCGCACCAAAGACGGGCGCCATATTAAAACTGGCGAACGCTTTTGAAGCTGAGGTGCTTGGGCGCGATGACGATTTATTTCATGTTAAGTTTTTAGGTGAAGTGCCTGCGCTTGATTTGCTCGAACAGTA
>JAKFDL010000097.1:0-5677 GCA_036676175.1 Methylotenera sp.
GCTTTGGTGCGTCCGATGGCCTCAATATTGCCTTCACTATCTTGCACAATTTCATCCACCAGCACCGTTTGCATAGAACCGATTTTATTATGTAACTTAGCCGCGCTAATACGCTCCTGCACCGCCATAAAGCGGCTTAATCGCTCTTGTTTTACTTCTTCTGGCACATGGTCAGGCAATTCATTAGCTTTAGCACCATCAACTGCGGAATAAGCAAAGCAGCCTACTCTATCCAGTTGGGCTTCTTCCATGAAA
Source organism: Methylotenera sp. (assembly GCA_036676175.1). Classification (GTDB taxonomy): domain Bacteria; phylum Pseudomonadota; class Gammaproteobacteria; order Burkholderiales; family Methylophilaceae; genus Methylotenera_A. Next base: position 256 of record JAKFDL010000097.1, read on the forward strand.
TCTAGCAGCATTTGGAAATCATCTTCCGTCTCACCCGGAAAGCCTGCGATAAAAGTGCTACGTATCGTAATATCTGGGCAGATTTCGCGCCAAGCTTTGATGCGGGCTAAGTTATTTTCGGCATGTGCTGGGCGTTTCATGGCTTTTAAAATGCGCGGGCTTGCATGTTGAAACGGCACATCCAAATACGGCAAAATCAAGCCATCCGCCATCAGCGGAATCACTTCATCCACATGTGGGTATGGGTAAACGTAATGCAAGCGTGTCCACACACCTAGCTCGCTCAAGCTTTGGCACAGCTCGGTCATACGCGTTTTCACAGGGCGGCCGTTCCAAAAACCCGGACGATACTTCACATCCACCCCATAGGCCGAAGTATCTTGCGAGATGACTAAAATCTCTGAAACGCCTGCATTGACCAAATTTTCCGCCTCGTTCATCACTTCGCCAATGGGGCGACTGACTAAATCGCCACGCATGCTGGGGATAATGCAAAAGCTGCAACGGTGGTTACAACCTTCTGAAATTTTTAAGTAGGCATAATGACTGGGCGTTAAGCGGATGCCTTGCGGTGGCACCAAGTCGATAAAAGGTTCGTGCAATTTGGGTAAATTAGCATGCACATGCGTCATTACTTCTTCTAGCGCATGCGGCCCAGTGACCGCTAAAACACTAGGATGCGCAGCCTCTACTACGCCTTTTTTTGCACCTAAACAACCAGTAACTATCACTTTGCCATTTTTGTGAATCGCCTCGCCAATCGCATCCAGTGATTCTTGCACTGCAGAATCGATAAAGCCGCAGGTATTCACCACCACTAAATCAGAATCTTCATAGCTAGGCGAAATTTCGTAGCCTTCGGCTCTAAGTTGAGTGAGGATACGCTCAGCATCACTGCCCGCTTTGGGGCAGCCCAGCGACACGAAGCCGACTTTAGGCGCTGTGGATTTTGGAGAATGGATTGAAGTTTTCACTAATATTACCTACTAAATTTAATGTAACCAAACGCCGACTAGCCACACTGTCGCCACACCCAGGCCGATTAAGCTTAGCTGCGAAATAGTGGCGTTAAGCTCGGTACGCTTGTGCAAACTGGGGATTAAATCAGCGACTGCAACATACAGCAAACTTGCCGCGGCCAATGCCAAAATATAAGGGATTGCACCAGTTGCTTGTTGCAAGAAATAATACGCCAACACAGCACCCAGTAAGGTGGCTAAACTGCTACCCAAGTTAAACCATAGCGCTTTTTGTTTGCTGTAGCCAGAGTGCAGCAAAATTAGAAAGTCACCTACTTCTTGCGGAATTTCGTGCGCGATAATCGCTAGTGCCGTCACAATGCCCACTTTTACATCTACCATAAATGCAGATGCAATCAATACGCCATCCACGAAATTGTGGAAAGTATCCCCTATTAAAATCATGGTGGCGCTTCTGCCGTCATCATGCGAGTGAGTATGTGCTTGAGGTTTAGCAGAAATATTGGGTTGCAGCTTTAAAACTGGTTTAAATTTAATATTGATTGACTGGCTTTCATTCTCAGGACTTATGTTTTCAGGGCAGTGTGCATCGTCATGCGGTGCGTGCACTTCGCAATGGTCGCCGTGACAATGGCGCCATATCACCAGCTTTTCTAACGCAAAAAACAGCAATATGCCAATCAGCACGGTACCCGTTACCGCTTTCACACTGCTGGCGTGCTCAATTGCCTCGGGCAGAATCTCTAAGAATACCACACCCAACATGGCGCCAATGGCGTAGCTGATGAGCACGGGCAAGCCTGCGCGACTAACATTAAGCGACACCAAAGCCGCGCCTGCTACGCTGAGCACGCCACCCAGCAAGCTAAATAGCGTAATCCACGTAAGTATAGAGAGTTCAGGAAGTGTCATGCCATGCTAAGTATTTGAAAGGATGCGCATTATATATCAATTAAGACTGAAATTAATCTCGGTCTAATCAAGCTAACCAAATGAGCGTTGCCATACGCCCCGTGACGCCATCGCGACGAAAAGAAAAAAAGCGCTCTTCATCAGTAAACGTACAAAAATCTTCATCGTGTCCACCACCATAAATATTGGTGACGCCCACATTATTTAAGCGCTGGGTAGCCAACTGGTAGATATTGGCTAAGAATTTGTCATTCTGCAATTTAAACGCGCTAACGGCATTTTTATCTTTTGCCACAAATTGCGCTCGCACCTCAACGCCAACTTCAAACGCATTCGGGCCAATGGCAGGGCCAAGCCAAGCCATTAAATCGGTAGGCTTTATTTGTGCTGCCATGCAAACCGCATGAATACTTGCTTCCAGAACACCATCACACAACCCGCGCCAGCCTGCGTGCACAGCAGCCACCACACTCCCCGCTTTGTCACACAACAACACAGGTAAGCAATCAGCGGTCATGGTCACGCACACTACATTTTTTTGGGTGGTAAAACTTGCATCAGCATCTGGTACACAGTTTGTATTTGCAGCATCGACAATCTCTGTGCCATGCACTTGATTCAGCCAAACTGGCTCGCTAGGTAAAAATTGGCTGAGCAATTGACGGTTTTGCGCAACATGCATTGGGTTATCTTTGACATGGCTGCCAAAATTTAAGCTGTCATAAGGAGCTAAGCTATAACCCTTATTGCTACCTGTAAAATTTCGCGTGGTCTGCAAAGCACGCACATTAGCTGGTGCTGGCCAATTTGGAACGATAAAATCAGGTTTCTTCATCTTCTAAATCGTCATCTTCCCACACTTCGTCGTCACCATCTAAATCAAAATCGCCATCGTCCTCAACCACATACAAGCCATTTTCATCCACGCCAAAGTCAAAAGGCTCTTCGTCAATTGGCACATCTTCATGGCGCATCGCCTCTAGCAAAGCTTTCATATCATCTGCCAACTCGATTTGCCATTCCATAAACTCGTTGGTTTTAGGATGGATTAAACCTAACTTCACTGCATGCAACGCTTGCCGATTAAAGCCAGAGACCGCATCGCGTAAGGTTTGCGTCATCAATTTATGCGGAATAATATTGCCGATACCATATACCGGGTCACCCAACATAGGCGCTTTTAAAAACTGCATGTGCACGCGAATTTGATGGGTGCGACCTGTTTCCAGCTGGCAACGCAAATAAGTATGCACACCAAAGCGCTCTAGCACCTCATAATGCGTAATGGCTGGCTTGCCTGTACGCGAAATAGCCATTTTAGTACGTGCGTGCGAATGCCGACCAATCGGATGATTAATGGTGCCATTGCGCCACAATTGACCCCAAACGATTGCCCTGTACTCGCGCTTTACCGTGCGTGCTTGCAGCTGCCTCACCAGGCTCGTTTGCGCTTCTAGCGTTTTTGCTACCACCAGCAAGCCACTGGTATCCTTATCTAACCGATGCACAATGCCTGCACGTGGTATATCATTTAATTGCGGCGCGTGGTGCAATAATGCATTTAATAATGTACCACTCCAGTTGCCAGCTGCTGGGTGCACCACCAAACCAGCGGGTTTATTAATCACCAAAATAGTGTCATCTTCAAACACAATATCGAGCGGGATATTTTCTGGCTTAAAGGCATTTTCTTGTGCATTTTCTGGCGGATTTACCAGCACCTGTTCGCCCCCCCAAATCTTGGTTTTAGCAGTGGTCGCTTCACCATCCAAAGTCACCAAACCTGCTTTAATCCAAGCTTGCAGGCGGCTACGCGAATGCTCAGGCAAAAGCTGTTGCAAAGCTACATCTAAACGCTGCCCACCCATATCCATAGGGATGCTTAGCAGAATATTTGCAGGGTTTTCAGTATTGGTTTGCGCTTGTGTTTGGGGCATCGGTTATAATAGTACTAATTAATTTTAGGTATTCGTATTGAAATTGCTAATGAAACGTATTTTACAGCTTTTATTGCCATTGCTTGCCCCTTTATTTCTTAGCCTGCTATTGGGTGCTTGCGCTATTTTTGGTGAGCCGACTGAACTGGACGATACCAAAGGCTGGCAAGCAGAGCGTATTTACCGTGCTGGCGAAGAAAGAATGATCGACAAAGATTATGATAAAGCCATTGGTTATTTTCAAAAGCTTGAATCGCGTTTTCCACATGGCAAGTATGCCACCCAGGCACAATTAGAAACTGCGTATGCCTACTACAAAAAAAATGATCCTATCTCTTCTGTCGCGGCAGCTGATCGCTTTATCAAACTGCATCCCAATCACCCGAATGTGGATTATGCCTACTATTTAAAAGGCCTTGCCACCTTTAATGAGCGGGGTATTATTGAAAAATATACCCTGCAGGAAATCAGCGACCGTGATCCAAAAACGCTTAAACTCTCATTTGCTGCTTTTAAAGAGCTGACTGACCGCTATCCAAAAAGTCGTTACTACAAAGATGCCACGCAACGGATGGTCTACCTGGTTAATTCGCTCTCACAGCATGAGTTGCATGTGGCACGCTATTATATGAAGCGGCAAGCCTATTTGGCGGCGCTGAATCGCGCTAAGTATGTACTGGAATACTATCCAAACTCAGCCTCAGTAGAAGAAGCATTGGTAATCAGCGTCAGTGCTTACGACCTAATGGGCTTAGATGATTTAAAACAAGATACGGTGCGCGTGCTTAAAACTAATTACCCTGAAAACCCATTGATAAGCGGTAAAGTAGTAGAAGATGAGCGCGTATGGTGGAGATTTTGGGAAAGCCTAGAAGACAAATAACAACTACAGCTTAACGTTTTTTATCTTCTGCATCTTTTTTAGCTTTTAGCTCGGCACGTTGCGCCGTTTTACGGCGACGCATACTCACAATGCCCTCACCTGCTTTGCGTTTATTGTCCGGCTCCGCGAATGGGTTATCCCCTTGCTTAAACTGCACGCGTAAAGGGGTGCCTGTCAGCTGAAATGTCTTACGAAATACGCCTTCCAAAAAACGCTTGTAACTATCTTTTACGCCATCCACATGATTACCATGCACTACTACAATCGGCGGATTCATGCCACCTTGATGCGCGTATCTCAACTTAGGTCTCGTACCACGGCTAACTGGCGGCTGATGTTGTGCGACTGCATCAATCAACACTCTCGTCAGTTGTGGCGTAGCTAGCTTGGCCATGGCGGCTTTAAATGCACCATCCACAGACACAAATAACTCAGGCAGGCCTTTTTTACGCAGCGCAGAAATATAATGAAATTTAGCAAAGTCTAAGAATTTTAGTTTTCTATCAATCTCGTTTTTAATAAATTCGCGCTCATCCTCTTTTAAGCCATCCCACTTATTGATTGCCACGACAAGCGCACGGCCAGCATCCAATATATAAGCTGCTACATGAGCATCTTGCTCTGTAATGCCTTCCTGTGCATCTACCACCAAAATCGCCACATTAGCGTCTTCAATGGCTTGCATGGTTTTCACTACAGAGAATTTTTCA
>JAKFDL010000098.1:0-1822 GCA_036676175.1 Methylotenera sp.
CGGCATTTAGGTCACCTTTATTATTCCTATCAAGGCGCATAATCGCAGCGTTATATGCTGCAATAGGATTCGTTAGTTTTGCTGCAGTTTCATATGCCTTTAGCGCTCGCTCTGGACATAGGGCTAGTATATCCCAGCCTGCTCCTGCCCTCATTAGCCGTTCTGCATCTTGTTGTTTAACATAATCACCCTCGAAATTTATCGGCCAGCCAGCAGCTAGTGATACCATTACATCTGTTCCATTAACGACGCTGTAAGGGGTTTTGCTTTGTGTAACTGTAAAGGCTTGTCTTGATGTATGCGCTACACCGTTTTTGTTCAACCATAGAAACCCATCCATACCAGTAACTGGAAAATTATTGAGTACTTTAGAAAGTTTCTGAGCTAGAGATTTTTCGTTGTGGCTTGGTGCTACGCCAGACCACGAGGCAATGAGAACAATCTGTTTCACCTCTTTGCTAATGCTAGGTTTAACCATTTCAGCAATTTCATCTATATTAATTATGCGCATATCTTGGTCGTACAACCTCCAAGGACTAGCTTGCAGCAAAATGGTAAGTACGGTAGGGTCGTCTTTCATGGCTTCAAAATAGCTATATGTAGCTTTGTTCGCCGAAATGCAATCTTGAGTTTTGGAGTCGCAATTCTTGATTGATACTATGCCTTTGAGTGGCAAATCGGATTTGCATTCAGCGACAACATCGTAACTAACAACCAATAGCAAAGTAAGCAGTAAGGTCTTTAGGGAAATATGTGGCAAGGTGCGTAAATGGTTTTTGAGTTTTGATGTCATGTTGACTTCCAATGAAATTTTGAGTTCTTTTTAATGCGACACATCTTCCACATGCAAGCCAGTATTTTGGCGCACATAAAGCTCTTCCCATAAGTCTTCTGCGCGTTTATCGCGTGTTAACAGTGAGAACAAAATTACCATTAAAAATCCCAAGGGGATGGAGATAATGCCTGGGTTTTTAAGTCGAAATAAGGGTTTCTCTAAGCCCATCATGCTGGTAGTTTGGTGTTGATATTTACCTAAATCTTCTTTGGCTTTATCAATTTGCTTTTCTAGCGCGGCTATTTTTATTTGTGCTTTTTTGGATTCCTCTAGCGATGTATTAGGGTCAATGGCGCTGCCAATTAATACCACTTGAAGCGGCAAACTATCCAACGCTTCTACAACAGGTTTGGCAGGCTCTGCTTTTTGGCAGAAGGTAAAAAATTCGCAAAGCAAGCCTTCACTGGCTTTTGCTGCAGTGGCAGGTTGGCCTGCTGCGCCTTCTAATACGATTTTGGCATCGGTTACCACTTTTTGCGGATAGGTCATATTCGGTGAAATTAGTACCAATAGAATCGCGCTACCCGCACCAATCAGCATGCCCATGACAACGCCCGTGGTGTTGCATTTTTTCCAATATAGGGTGAGGAAAATAGCCGGTAAATTGCTGCTTGCCGCGACTGCAAACGCCATGCCGACTAAGTGCGCAACGTTTTGGCCTTTGGCGAGTATGCCAATTAAAATGGCGATGATGCCCACGCCAATAGAAGCAATTTTTGCTGCTTTCATTTGCTGCGCTTGGCTGGCATTGCCGTCTTTAATGACGTTCACATATAAGTCGTGCGCAATTGCGGATGCTGAAGCCAGCACTAAACCTGCGACTACCGCCACAATGGTGGCAAAAGCCACAGCAGCCACAAACGCCAACATAAAATTACCCAATAATGAGCTCTCGCCACCACCTAAATATTGGGCAAGCAAAGGCGCTGCCATATTGCCGCCCTTATCAATGCTGCCAATGGTTTCTGGCCCGACATGTATCGCCGC
>JAKFDL010000099.1:0-9492 GCA_036676175.1 Methylotenera sp.
TGATTTATTGGTGACGGTGATGGTAGGCGATGGCGAATCGGAAACTGGACCCTTGGCAACTTCTTGGCATTCCAACAAATTTCTAAACCCAATTCGTGATGGCGCCGTACTACCTATTTTGCATCTCAATGGCTACAAAATAAATAATCCCACAATTTTGTCCCGTATTTCACATGATGAACTAGAAAGACTGTTTGTTGGTTATGGTTGGGCCCCCTACTTCGTTGAAGGTAGCGACCCATTAACGATGCACAGTGCCATGGCGACCGCACTGGAACAATGTGTCAATGAGATTCAGCATATACAAAAAACTGCGCGATCCAGTGGCAAGGCTATTCGTCCACGCTGGCCAATGATTGTGCTCCGCTCGCCCAAAGGCTGGACAGGGCCTAAAGAAGTAGATGGTCACAAAGTGGAAGGATTTTGGCGCGCTCACCAAGTACCGCTGGGCAAGGTGAAAGAAAATCCTGCACATTTAAAACAACTGGAAGATTGGTTACGCAGTTATCAGCCAGAGGAGTTGTTTGATAATCAGGGACGGCTACGCCCGCATTTAAAGGCGCTTGTGCCAAAAGGGAATCGCCGCATGAGCGCCAACCCGCACGCCAACGGCGGTCTGTTGCGCAAAGCCCTTCGTATGCCAGATTTTAACGAATATGCGCTAACTCTAGATAAACCTGGCAAGTTGGCGGCAGAAAATACACGGCCACTAGGTAAGTTTCTGCGCGACATCATGCAGCACAATATGCACAATTTTCGCGTATTTGGGCCGGATGAAAACAGCTCAAACAAACTTGACAATATCTACGAAGCAAGCAAAAAAACTTGGATGGCGGATTATTTGCCAGAAGATGCCGATGGTGGCGAACTGTCGCCTGATGGCCGCGTAATGGAGATGCTTTCTGAACATACGCTTGAAGGATGGCTAGAAGGTTATTTACTCACCGGTCGCCATGGATTTTTCTCGACTTATGAATCCTTTGTGCATGTGATTGATTCTATGTTCAATCAACATGCAAAATGGCTTGCGATGTCTAAAGCAGTGCCATGGCGTGCGCCAGTATCATCGCTTAATTTATTAATCACCTCCACCGTTTGGCGGCAAGACCATAATGGATTTACCCACCAAGATCCTGGTTTCCTCGACATCGTAGTCAACAAAAGTCCTGAAGTCACCCGCATCTACTTGCCGCCAGATGGCAATTGCCTACTAACTGTGGCGAACCACTGCCTCAACAGTACTGATTATATTAATGTCATTGTGTGTGATAAGCAGAAGCACCTACAGTATCTCAGCATGGATGCGGCAGTTAAACATTGCGCCAAGGGCATTGGAATTTGGCAATGGGCTAGTAACGATGCAGGACAAGAACCAGATTTAGTCATGGCAAGTGCTGGCGATATTCCAACCAAAGAGGCTTTGGCAGCTATCGTATTGCTACGCGAGCACTTTCCACAACTTAGGATACGTTTCGTTAACGTTGTAGATTTATATAAACTTAGCCCGCAAAGCGAGCATCCGCATGGCCTATCTGACCGTGATTTTGATAGCTTATTTACCACTGAGAAACCCATTATTTTTAACTTTCACGGCTACCCATATTTGATTCATCGCCTCACCTATCGACGTACCAATCACCACAATTTACACGTACGCGGATATAAAGAAAAAGGTAGCATTAATACACCGCTAGAACTGGCTATTCAAAATGGAATTGACCGCTTTAGTTTGGCCATTGATGCCATTAACCGTATACCAAGTCTGCAAACCATTGGTGCGCATGTACAGGAAAAGTTACGTAATAGACAAATGGAATGTTGTCAGTATGCTTACGAATACGGCGTAGATTTGCCAGACGAAGATGATTGGGTATGGCCTGATGAATATATTAGCGATTAACAGCGGCTCGTCTAGCCTCAAAGCCAGCCTATTTATGACGAATGGCGTGCGGCAAGATTTTCGCTACGCTTACGGCAGTAGTGAAGATATCAATAACCATAGCAAGGCTTTTGCTGCTTTACTAGCCGATCTAGGAGATAACCAGCCGACCTTAATCGCGCATCGTTTTGTGCATGGTGGAGAAATAGCAGATGCCGCACGTTTGATTGATGCCAATGAATATGCACGGTTACAAAGTATCACCCATCTCGCACCCCTGCACATGCCTACCAACTTATTAGGGGTGGATTTATGTGCCAAGCAATTCAATTGCTCGCAGATTGCTTGTTTTGATACCGCATTTCACTCAACTTTGCCCGAGTTAGCCTACCGACTAGCGATTCCGCAAGCACTCAAATTACGTCGCTATGGTTTTCATGGTATCAATTACGCGTATGTCGCACAACAATTACCCAAAATTCTTGGGGCAGCTGCAAAAGGGCGGATTGTTGTCGCGCATCTCGGTCATGGTTCTAGTTTGTGCTTACTGGAAAACTTACGCTCTGTAGATACCAGCATGGGCTACAGCACTGCTGGCGGGATTGCAATGGGAACACGCTGTGGAGACATTGACCCCGGCGTGATGTTAGCGCTTGCTAAAAGTTATAATAATGCTCAATTAACTAGCTTGATCTATGAGAAGTCAGGCTTGTTAGCACTTTCAGATGGGGAAAGTAGCGAGATGTCTGTATTAGCAACAAGTAATAGTGAAGCCGCCAGCTTTGCGGTGGAGTATTTCTCTCGGCAAGTGCGCGCCGCCATCGGCAGTTACGCCGCTAAAGCTGGCGGCATCGACGCCTTAGTCTTTACTGGTGGCATCGGTGAGCATGCTATGCAAGTGCGCGCCATAATTTGTGAACAACTAAGGTTTCTTGGTTTTGCATTAAATATCAAAGCAAATCAAGCCAATTTAGCAATATTAAACAGTGCCTCTTCTAAGCCTATATTGATAGTCCCTGCCGATGAAGAAGCTGAAATTGCACGTTTAGCCAAAAATTTATATACGGAGGTCAATCATGTCAGCACAAGTGTTGAATCATGGCAGGCACAATCCTCATGAAAAAAGTAGCAAACTTGCCCACCATATCCTGAAGCGCTTGTTTAAAAAATATCTGGGCGCTTTTACGGTCAAGCTATGGGATAACAGTGTGTTGCAAATTGGCAAAGGTGTTTCTGCGTTCACGCTTTATATTCGCTCGCCAAATGTACTGCGTCAACTAGTGTTTTTTCGAGATCCCATACGACTAGCCGAAGCCTATTTTGATGGTGATGTAGAAGTCGCCGGGGATTTTAATACTGCGATGAAGCTACGCTACTATCTAGAAAGCTTGAAATTGCCATTTCAAGAGAAGCTCTTGCTGGGCTTACGTGCATTGGCACTGAAAAGCAAATCAATGCAACGGCAGCAAGCTAAGAGCTCATCTGTTACCAGAAAACTGGGTGGCGCCACACATCAAAATAGTGTTGAATCAATTGCCTTCCACTATGACGTTTCTAACGCCTTCTACAAGCTTTGGCTAGATAAGCACATGGTGTACTCATGCGCTTATTTTGAAACACCCGAACAAGATTTAGATGCTGCACAGTGCAATAAGCTTGACCATATTTGTCGCAAATTACGCTTACAACCTGGCGAACTTCTGCTGGATATCGGATGCGGCTGGGGAGCTTTAGTATGCTGGGCAGCCAAGCACTATGGCGTTCAAGCACACGGCATAACGCTTAGCCAGAATCAGTTTGAATATGCAAGTGCGGAAGTAAAAAGACAGGGGCTGCAGAATCAAGTCTCTATTGAAATGCGCAACTACCGCGACCTTCCGCTTGAGCCCACTTATGACAAAGTTTCTAGCATAGGTATGTTTGAGCATGTTGGCCTTAAAAATCTACCAAACTACTTTTCCATCGTAAATCAGGTGCTTAAACCTGGCGGACTTTTTCTTAACCATGGCATTACTACCACCAAATCTGGATGGCGCCAAAGCGTTGCAACAAAATTCATCAATCGGCATATTTTCCCTGATGGTGAATTGGATACAGTAAGTAATATTCAGCAACATATGGAGGATGCGAATTTTGAGATTTTTGATGTTGAAGGCTTGCGGCCACATTACGCATTGACGTTACGTCATTGGGTGAACCGCCTTGATGCTAAGAAACAAGAAGCGACGCATTTAGTGGGAGAGCGCACCTATCGCATTTGGCGCCTATATATGACAGGTTGCGCCATACAATTTGAGCAAGGGACAACTGGCATTTACCAGATACTGGCTGAATGCAAACATGAGGGAAAATCAACCCTGCCACTGACACGGCGTGATCTGTATATGCCTAAAAATATCCATCCATGAGGAGAATAACCATGACCATAGGCACAATTTGTAATCGCGAAGTCATCACTGTACAGCGCGACGCGACCGTGTTGCATGCCGCTATGCTGATGCGCCAGTATCATGTAGGTGATGTGGTTGTGATTCAAAATCGCAAAAATAAAAGCATACCCGTCGGCATTGTTACCGACCGTGACATCGTGGTAGAGCTGGTAGCCACTGAGCTTGAATGCGAAGTGATTACCGTAGGCGATATCCTCATTACTAAGCTCATCGTTATAAAGGAAAGCGCGGGTATGTTTGAGGCTATGCAGTTAATGGCTGATAAAGGCATTAGACGCCTGCCAGTTGTTGACGATGATGGCGGGCTCGTTGGCATTGTAACATTGGATGATTTGTTGTTATTACTCAGTAAAGAATTGGGTACACTTAGTAAATTGGTAACACGTGAGCAGAAAAATGAGGCTATAAAACGGCGTTAGTCTTTAACTGCTATAAGCTAGACTTGGATCCACTGGTAAACGTTTTTTCGTGCAAATGCTGGCATCTAATACAGCGTTTTGCCGTAGGATAAGCGGCTAATCGCTCAAAACCAATATCTTCATCACAATCGATGCATGTCCCATAAACACCTGACTGGATGCGATCTAGAGCCGCATTCAAATCAATGGTTTTTTGTAAGTGCAAGCCAATCACAGCGTTATCAGTATCCACAATGGTGTCAGCAACTGCCTCATCAGCCGCGTTACCATCGCCGCCAACATCAATATAACTCGGCTTCGATTCGGGATCCATCTCGTCTTGCGTTTTAGTGACTAACTGGGCAAGCTCCGCTTCCATTATTTTTTTTAATTCATCTATTTGATTCTTGCTTATATTGGTCATTATGTTCCCCGCCCTAATTTTTGATGGTTAAAGTATTAGTAGAAGTTACTGGATATATTGCTTTAAATTGAATGTTTAAAATCTAGCTAATTTGCGTTCTTAATCTGCGTTAAAGCCTTTTGTTCGGTGCTAATAAAATTGTAATAATACGTATTCAAATATGCTGTCACATCCATAATTTCTTGCTCACTCCAGCTAAGTTTGGTAAAGCCTTGCCAAAGCTCTACTTGGGCTTTGAGACTTTGCCAATCAGTCGCCAGCTTCTGGTCGCGCCAATGAATTGTTGCGTTGTGGCAAGCGCTGCAGTGTGTTGAATAGAGCAAGCCGCCTCGCGCCTCGTTTGGTATTATCTCTGCTTGCGCAAAAGAACTTGTACCAACAATTAACCATACGTTAATAATCAATTTTCTTATTACGCACATTACCTACTCCACACAGTTCAACCTTTTAAAGCCGTCTGTTTACAACTGACAACTTTTACATTGTTTTGTCTGCATTAATATATAGAAATTTGGGTGATGATAAAATGCGTGCAAGCACGTACTTGTATGCTGGTGCCTGACTGATAGACTGTGCTTATCGTCATGAGTGGCCTATGGTGCATATGCATATATAGATACGCCTAACTAGAATACTGGAGACCAAAATGGATATCCGCATTCAACAACTATTAAGTCAGATTACCGCACTAGAAGATGAACTACGCTCTGTACTTAGCGAACAGCAATCCAGTATATTTTTTCAGATTAAAGGCAAACGTGTTGAGTTTGAGCAGTCGATTGAACAGACCCACTTAAAACTTAAAAAGAATTTTTTTCGCTGGCTGGTAACAGACAGGCCGCAGAACCTGATTACCGGTCCAATTATTTATTCGATGATTATCCCATTACTGTTAACCGATTTATTCATCACTTTTTATCAGCTCACCTGTTTCCCAATTTACGGCATTAAAAAAGTAAACCGTGCCGATTACATTATTTTTGACCGACAGCACCTTAATTACCTCAATTTTATCGAGAAATTTCACTGTACTTATTGCGCCTACGGTAGCGGCATGATTGCGTATATTAGTGAAATCGTGGCATGTACCGAACAGTATTTTTGCCCAATCAAACATGCAAGAAAGATTGTAGGCACGCACGCACGTTATTCCCATTTTTTAGATTTTGGCGAGGCGGATAGTTACGAAACCAAACTTGAAAAATTTCGTGTTTCCCTCAATCAAGAAGCTAGCAAAGAAGCGCCAAAATGAATATCACATTTCTTGGGGCTACGGGCACGGTGACAGGCTCTAAATACCTGCTCAGTAGTAGAAAAAAATCGGACGGCGGAAAGCGCATATTGGTTGATTGCGGGCTATTTCAAGGTCTTAAACAGTTACGGCTGAGAAACTGGGCTGCATTACCTATCAACCCCAAACAGGTAGATGCCGTTGTGCTCACACATGCGCACATTGACCATTCGGGCTATCTGCCACTTTTAGTTAAAAATGGGTTTTCTGGCAGAGTGTATTGCACTGAAGCTACTCGTGATTTATGCGAGGTACTGTTATTAGACTCTGCACATTTACAAGAAGAGGAAGCAAAATACGCCAATAAACGTGGTTTTTCTAAGCACCACCCTGCCTTGCCACTATACACACAAGAAGATGCCCAAAACGCACTCGCACTGCTGACCCCTGTGGCTTATGAACAGGCCGTAGATTTGGGGGATGGTCTAAGCGCCACGCTTTATCCTAGCGGGCATATTCTTGGCTCTGCCTTTGTGCACATTCACAATAGCAAGACTTCAATTCTGTTTTCCGGTGATATTGGACGCCCCAATGACATTTTAATGAAGCCTCCCGTACGCATTAAACAGGCCGATTATCTGGTAGTTGAGTCTACTTATGGTAACCGCTTGCATGACCATGCAGACCCAAAAATAAAACTAGCTGAGATTATCAACCGAACAGTCAATCGAAAAGGCATTATTCTGATCCCTGTATTTGCGGTAGGGCGCGCCCAGGAACTACTTTATTACATTCATTTGCTTAAAGCATCTGGCGCCATTGCCTATAGCACGCCTGTTTATCTGAATAGCCCAATGGCAGTGGATGCCACAGCCATATTTAATCACTATCGAAACGAGCATCGTTTGTCGCCAGAACAGTGCTATGCGCTATGTCATACGGCGAGCATGGTGAATAGCATTCAAGAATCTAAGCAACTTAACCAAAGTAAAGGCCCAATGATTATCCTATCTGCAAGCGGCATGGCTTCTGGTGGGCGTGTTGTGCATCATTTAAAAGCATTTGCCCCTAATCCCAACAATACGATTTTATTTGCTGGTTTCCAGGCGGCGGGAACACGCGGCTCTGCCATGCTAGACGGTGTGGAAAGCATTAAAATTCACGGCCAATACGTGCCAGTGAAAGCCGATGTTGAATTTGTATCCAACCTATCTGCCCATGCAGACTTTTCAGAAATAATCGGCTGGTTGAAAGGCTTTGAAACACCACCTAAAACCACATTTATTACGCACGGCGAGCCCGTTGCAGCAGATGCAATGCGACTGCATATTGAAGAGGAATTACGTTGGAAAACGATGGTGCCAGATTATCTTGAAACGGTGAGTTTAGACTAAGTTTTTTAAGCAAAATGTACTACACAAATCTATAAAAACACTGCCCTGTGAGCCTTATGAATATTGGCTTGCAGGGCAGTATTTTTATATAAATTACAGCTTAATACTAATGTTTAGTTACTGCGTTAAGCGCATTCAGCACATTACGCACTTCTAAAGCAACTTCAGAAGCTGTCATTCCTATTGGCCCTACGCTTTTTTTAACAAGTAAATCTGCCGCTGCGCCATTCACGCATACCCAAACTTCACGTCACACAGGCCATAGATTAGTTTGGACTATTTATGCCATTAACATCAAGGAAATAAAGGATATTTGGGACTTACTTGGATTGCTACGGACAGGTATTTGGCGCCCTCGACACGAATCGAACGTGTGACCCTCCCCTTAGGAGGGGGATGCTCTATCCACTGAGCTACGAGGGCGTTACTATTGTGAGCCGCTATTTTCGCATAATTATTTGATTGATTTTAAGCTTTAAAAACTATTTAATAATCACATACACTAAAAGCTAAATACTATGCTCATGAAAATTATCTTTTACGGCGCTATTTTACTGATTGCTTTTCTAGGCTATCGCAGTAATAGCGCTACACACACTCCAAAAACCGGCACAAAGGCGCCGGACTTTAATTTGCCCAATGCCAAAGGTGAAATAGTTAGTCTGGCTCATTTGCAAGGCAATTGGGTAGTGCTGTATTTTTACCCAAAAGATGATACGCCCGGTTGCACTAAAGAAGCTTGCAGCTTTAGAGATGATATGCACAAGCTAGAAAAGTTAAATGCAAAAGTCATTGGCGTGAGCGTAGACGATGGCAAAAGCCATGCAGATTTCGCAAAAAAATACAGCTTACCATTCCCATTGTTGAGTGATGCCGATGGCTTGGTCGCTAAAAAATATGGCGCATTGACTAATCTAGGCGTGACTAAAATTGCCAAGCGTTACACGTTTTTAATTGACCCTGATGGCGTATTGAGAAAAACCTATTTAAGCGTAGATACTTCGAAACACTCACAACAGATTATTGATGATTTGGTGGCGTTGACTGAAACTAAACTCGGCTAGCATGCGTATATTATTTTTTAGCTAAGGAAATATTCATGAAAAACTTATTCATCCTCATGTCATTGGGAGTTTTTGCGGGCTGTGCCAGTCAAACACAGTTGGCCAAAATTGAGGAACACGAATGGACTGAGCTAAAATGCAGCGGCTTTTTAACCTGGAACGAATGCAGGCAAGAAGCGCGCGCGATTTGTCCAAATGGTTTCTATACAGCAGATTATTTAGAGAATTACACCATACAGCGCCGTGAAGTGAGTGTTGCCTGCAAAGGGTAGTAGTTGCGAGCGAAAATCAATCCCCTGTAATCCGCATGGAAACCGCCTTGCAGAGCACCAATTAAAGATTAGAAATTGATTTTAAAGCCAAGGGTTAAACTTGTTGGTGCCCGGGGCCGGAATCGAACCGGCACGACCGTAAAGTCGAGAGATTTTAAGTCTCTTGTGTCTACCAATTTCACCACCCGGGCCGAGTGATTACTGCAGAACTTTCAACGGTGCGTATTCTAACACTGTTGCGGGCATTTTGATTGCTCGCCATTAAAAAATTTACCCAAAACTGTAAAAAAATTAAGCGCTAAAATTACTCAAACAACCACAAAAAAAGCACATTGCGCTAACAATGTGCTTTTAACTAAACATAATTAACGCAACAGCTT
>JAKFDL010000100.1:0-2203 GCA_036676175.1 Methylotenera sp.
CATCACCACAGACTACAGCCAAGCCGTAAAATGGCAGTTTTTGCAGGAACTGGATAAAAGTATCTTTCAGGACATCGAAGCTACCGCCATAGGTATCCATATGATCGGCATCAATATTGGTCACCACGGCAGCCATCGGTTCCAGGTGCAGGAAAGAAGCATCTGACTCATCGGCTTCGGCCACGATATAACGGCTGGCACCCAAGGCTGCGTTCATACCGGTACGGTTCAGTAAACCACCGATCACATAGGTTGGATCCATATTTTCTTCAGCCAGCATACAGGTGATCAGGCTGGTGGTCGTGGTCTTGCCATGCGTACCGGCAACGGCAATACCATGACGGTAACGCATCAGTTCACCCAGCATTTCCGCACGGCGAACCACAGGAATACGGTTTTCAATCGCGGTTTTAATTTCCGGATTTTCTTTATCAATCGCGGTAGAGACCACGATCACGTTGGCGCCCTTAATATTATTTGCAGTATGTCCGATATAGACTTTAATGCCATTCGCTTCCAGCTGTGCGGTGGTATTGGATGCCTTAATATCTGAACCGGAAACTTTATAGCCCTGGTTTTTCAGCACTTCCGCAATACCACACATGCCTGCGCCACCGATCCCCACAAAATGAATGTGTTTGATACGGCGCATTTCCGGCACTTTGATTAACTTTTTCGCTTGTTCAGCTGGGGTTATTGGAGACATAGTTTACTCGGATTACAATTCTTGAATTAAACGGACCACATGTTGAGTCGCATCGGGTTGAGCCTGTCGGCGTGCTTTCACGGCCATTTCCATTAACAGCTGGCGATTCAGCATCGGCTCTAATAATGTTGTTAAACTTTCCGGGGTCATCGTGGCCTGCGGGCAAATCTTTGCCGCATTGATATTGGCCAGGAAACCGGCATTGGCCGTCTGGTGATCATCCACTGCGCTTGGAAGCGGCACAAAAATCGCAGCCACCCCGGCAGTGGCAATTTCAGTTACAGTCAATGCGCCAGCACGGCAAATCACCAGATCGGCATCAGAATAGGCTTTGGCGATATCTTCAATAAACGGCTGTACTTCTACTTGCAGATTGGCGGGTGCATTTTCATAACGTGCCCGGGTCGACTCGGCATGGTTTTGCCCACACTGATGATAGACGCTTAATGGCACATTGAGTTGCTTTAAAGCTTCTGGAACACGTTCATTTAAGGCTTGCGCCCCCAAGGACCCGCCAACGATCAGAATACGTAAAGACAATCCAGCCTTGTCACGCTGCTGATAACGCCAGGACGGATTTAAAATTTCGCTAATTTCCTGTCGTACCGGATTACCCGTAGTCACGACTTTATCTTGGGCCGGAAAGGTATTTGGAAAAGCCTGACACACCGTCTTTGCCACACGCGACAATTGGGTGTTGGTAAAACCGGCAACTGCATTCTGTTCATGGATCAGCACCGGAATGCCTAAGATACGCGCGGCCAATCCACCCGGCCCTGCCACATAACCGCCAAAGCCTGCCACGGCATCGACCTGAAGCTGTTTCATGAATTTCATGGCACTTAAGGTGGCTTTCATAATTTTAAAAGGCGCCAAGGCTTTACGCACAAAACCATTGCCACGCACACCCTGAATATCAATCTGATAAATGGGAATATTCTGGTTTTTTAACAGGCGGTTTTCCATGCCTACGGGCGTGGCCAACCATGAAACCTGTATACCTTTTTGTTGTAAATCTTTGGCAACAGCTAACGCTGGAAACACATGTCCACCTGTACCTGCGGCCATCATCATGACATGTTTAGGCTGTTTTTGCTGAGCTTCGGTCACGGTTTAATTCTTCAATTCAAAAAATGGAGCAGGAAATCTGATTTAAGTAATCAATTGTAATCACAAACCTCAGGCCATGAAAGTTTATTTACTTTATTTCAACAAGGCTTTAATTGTTTTTTTCACGCAAACTTCAAGTTTAGACTCGTTTTATTTATAAGGTCTGCACTTTTCCTTCGACTTAAGTGACATATCATATCAATTTTAAATAGTTTTCTCATTATATTATCAATAATTTTGCCACGAAGAGCGCTTAATTTACAGCGGTCTTCCGTTTTCTCCCGTTCACCTCCTCTCTTATCATTGGCCGATAATCTTAGGCTTAAATCCTATCAATTTTATAAAAGTTTCATGCTATTCATATCTATATATGAATGATGCTTGATG
>JAKFDL010000101.1:0-2002 GCA_036676175.1 Methylotenera sp.
ACATTGTTGAAGAGCTACTCAAACCTGTGCCTTTTTATATCAAGTGGTTAACTATGCTTTATTTGAACAAGCATAAAGAAGACAGACAAGTTGCTTATCTACTGCCAATTAGAGCGTTCATGTGGCAAATTAATTTCTGTTTCTTACAGGCATTTTTTTTCATTGTCTTTATTGCTACGACTACGCTTTATGCAGGGGCAGTCTAACTCAAAAACAGGGTAACCTCCGTATGGATTAATGTTAGATGTGGCCTTGTATTGTTACTTATGATGCAAAATTAAGGGATGCCGATGGCAAGTATTGCTATGGCGTTGTTGTCTATCGCGAATGGCGTTCAGCAGGGACGCCCAGCTATCTGCCACATTTTCTTGCCGCACTGCCATCTGTGACTTGCTCCCAACCGTTTTCTACCCGGTTGAATAAGTTTTTCCCAATGCAGCGCTGCCCAGGCAGCAACTGTTTCGCTTCAAATCGTTCTTGCGCTTTTTTCTGGCTGTCTCTAATGCGCTTCAGTTCGCGGAGTTGCATCTCGCGTTGCATTCGATCGGATTGTAATTTTGCATTAGCGTTGATCGTTGCTAACTGCGCATTCAATTGTTTCACGGCCGCCTGTCGCTGGTAGTGATCAAGCGCTCCGATTGCCAGAGCGCCAATAACGATTCCAAGCGCGATCTTCCAGACTAAGCCGTCCTCCTGCATTCGTAGCTCCCAACTTATTGGTGCGAATGCCAGAGTTTACCCTGATTTTAGTTGTTTTCTTTCAGCCAGCCCCGAATGTTTTTGCCTGGTGCTGGTGGGCGCGCTTGTTCGATCGCTTGCGTCGGGTAGCTTGTTGGTGCTGGACCAGTGTAGTTCGTTTCGCCGTGATCAATGATTTTGTTTTCGGCCATGTATTTCAATTGCTCATGACCATCGGCTAGTTTTTGTCCATTGGTAGCAACCTCTAAGTACGGTTCGTACTGGCCATCACGTGCGATCGTTGTGCAGGTTTTTAGATCAATAAGGTATTTCGTTCCCTGGTCAGTTAAGCAGCCACATTGGTTAACCGGGTTTCCCGATGCCATACAGAAAATGCGGGGCGGGTTTTTCGGCATCTGAAGTGAATCATACGCAGGCGCAGACCATGGCTGGGACGCAATGCGAGGAATAAAACGTGTAACGTATTCTTCAAGCGTTTTGACGTGTTGCCCTGCTGCTTCGATATTTTGTTTATTTTGGGTTGTCGCCTTCGCCCCGTCGTCAGCCTTCGCTGACGCTCCGTCCTCCGCCGTGACTACGGCTTGAGCCTCTGGACCGAGATTGTCATTGATTACGCTATTTGATTTCCACAACATGAACATTAGCAAGAAAAATAGAATGACCAAGGCATAGGCAAACCATGGGATGCTTTGCTGTGTCGTGTCCATGACGGTACTTTTATACATGCCGAATGCACGCTTTGGTAAGCGAACTCGTTTAGTCGTGATTGGCGCACTTTTATTTGGTGCACGTTCGAAGCGATCGAATATTTTTAAGCGTACCAACGGAAGTCCGAAAAGCCTTCGGACGTGGACTTGTTGTTCAATGAGGTCGTGCACAAAATCATCAACCTGTTTCGCTGGACTTTGTGACACAAAAATAAAATCGATGCCACGATGGCGATGTTTTGCGAGTTGTTCAACGTGATGCGGGACTTTGCTGCCTGGTGGCCTCTTTGGAAGCATACCGTGCTCGTAGGCTTCGTCTATGAAACAGACTGAACCGTCCGGCAGAAAGTTAGGCCAGTCGATAAATTGCTCCGGTGTGATTGGTAAAAAACCGGTTCTTGCATAATCCAGGTCGCGAACATTACCGCAGTAGACAAGCCTGCCCTCTGCTTTGAAGTCGAGGGCTTTGCAGATTGCGTGCAGTGTTTTGCCGTGGCCTGGTTGGCCTGTGAACCAGTAGATCATGGCGTAGCCGGTATGTTTGAGATTGAGGTAAGTACTGCGCGTGAGCCGCTTTGAACTACGAGAGCTGAGAG
>JAKFDL010000102.1:0-2486 GCA_036676175.1 Methylotenera sp.
CTTTAGGCGTTACAAACTGAACAAACGGCAGCTGTTTCCGCGCTGCCTCAAGAGCGGCAGATGTATCACCTTGGCTTGCATAAGTGACGACGCTAAAATGTTTGCCATCCAAAGCGCCCAAACTAAGAAGCGAATAACCATAATCAAAAGGGCTGAATGGGAAATCTAAACCGGTCACCAATATGGAGTGCTCACCCGAAGGTAGTTGATGCATTCGTTGGGCTAACTCCGACAATAGTCTTTGTTGGCGATGTTGCTGCTCAAGAACCCATTCGTTGACCGAGTAGCGAGCTGCAGAGAGCGCGGGTGTAGCGATTGCAAGGCAACTTGCCGCCACAGCGAACATACCAGCCCATTGGCGTATAGCCCACAATGTACCCAGAAAAAGCGCTGACCCATATATTAGATAACTACCATTCCATGAGTACCCAGGGTAGTGGTGATTTGGAATCACCGAGTTGGGGAGCCAAGCCAATGCACCTGCTACGGGGAGTGCCCAAGCCAAAACACTTAGTTTCGGCCCCACCACGCGGCGGTATAGACAGAGTGCAAAGGCCAACACGGCGACGAACAACCAAGCTCCAAGCGACATGCCCTCGTCTGCATACCGTATCCACTCCGAAAACATAGATCCTATAGAAAAATCGATTTGATAGGGCGAGCCGGCAATGGCCCCATTTCCCAGGAAGGGGGATTTATTGATTCGATTTATAACCAACGCAATGCCCAAAGCCATACCAAGTGCCGCACTGACGTACATCACTCTTGGCCGGCTCCTCGGCTTTGCCAGCATCCACCACGCCATACATAGAAACAAAGCAGAAAGGGCGAAAGTTTCCTTGGCGAGAAAGGCACATACAAAAAATCCAAACAAAATGGATATGCCAACTCCTCGAAGACACAGCATCGCTGCACACGCCAACAGGAAGTATGACAGCTGCGAAAAAACATCGTAGGTAGACCACACATACTGATAAGGATGAGAAAAAACCAGAAACAGGTAGAGAAGGAAACAAGTCCAAAAAGCGGCATTCAGCTTAAGTGCCGTTATCCGGCGGAGAATCATCGCAGTGATAGCGCAATTCAGCATTACCAAAAGAAGATTTACAGCTATTGCACTACGAATTCCCAAATGACCAGTTACCTCAAAGAAAAACATACCAATAGGTCGAGGCATGGCCAGGAAATCAAAGTATGAAATAGGGGAGTGTGCTAACGCAGCTGGAATGTAGAAATCATGATGATGCGGCCAAAATGGCGAATAATAGCCGGGATATATCCAAGCTAGTACGCCTGCATGCATAGCGAATGCGAGGCCGGTAAGCGCTACCGCCTCTGCCGGCCACCGCTGCCACCCAGTAAAAGCAATGAGCCTAGTGACTCGTTTTCGGACTGAAGCGAATCGCATAGTAGGTTCCAAATTCAAAACGGTTTGTTCGCTGGTATGCAGAGTCGAAGTCTGCCAGCCAGTCGTCGGCCGGGAACTTGCGGTCAACAATGAGCCAGCCAGAACGATTAAGCGATTTTGCGGCTCTGAGCAGGAATTCTTGTCTTCGCTGTGACGGGATAAACGCATAATTGGCTGGTCCATGAATTGCGCTCCAAACTTTAGGGTGCGCCGAGCCAACTAGATTCAACGAAAAATCAAGCACGGTGATCGGCTCCGCATAGTTCCGTTGCAAAAAATCGACCGCTCGACTGGAATCTGTGGGTAATCCGGAGTCCTGTCCAGCTTGAGACAAACGGGCAGCGATCTTTTGCTGAGTCAGGGGGTCGGAGAAGGATATTGACTCGCGGAGGGATTTTGAGTCAATTGAAAATAATTTTCCCTCACTTACGGTTTCGCGCCATGCCTGCCAGCCAAATAAGGGAAGCCAACCGATAAGTGCCGCAGTGAGAACAATACTTGCACCAGCCAGTCCCTTGTCGGCTGTTGTGGACATAGCATGCAGCAGAATCAAAAAAATGAATGGCATGATATTCAGCAGGTTATTGTCATGGCTTCTGCCAAGAAAATAGGAAAACGTACCATAGCCGAGAAATTGCAAAAGAAATCCACGACGAAATAAAGTGGTATCCCCTTTGGTGGTGTAGTTAGACCAAAGTGCTGATGCACCAATAATGCTAGCGAACAGAAAGTACCATACTGTGCCATGAATATTAATCGGCATCGGTCCCGGTGGATTAATGGCATAAGCCAAATAACCATAGAGCGTTGGACCCTTATCATAGATAATTCTAAATATAATATTAAAAACAATCGCAAGCCCAGCACCTATCAACAGCAATTTCATTGCGGCTCTGACAATTCCTTTGACAAGACTCATAGAGTCACCTTGCACACGGCGGAGAAAAATATAATAAGGCCACCAAACACAGGTCACATAAAACGCAGATTCTGGCGACCAGAGTGCTCCAAATACCCAAAAACCATGCGCAATGACTAGCCTGGGCTTCGAGTATTCAATCTGCTTGATGAAAAAGAG
>JAKFDL010000103.1:0-10183 GCA_036676175.1 Methylotenera sp.
CTGCCTTTGCCTACCTTCCAATGCCTTAATGGGGAATAAGTGGTAATGCCTGCGCATAACAAGGGAGCTACTGCCGCTAGATCTAACTTTTCTGAAACGTGCAGCACAAAATGTTCATCTACCACTATTTGGTTTGAATAGCCGCCATAAGTCATTTTGCCAGTGTGTTTATCAGGGCTGTTATAAGTAAACACCTCATGGTCACAGTATTGCTCTAACCCATCTGCGCAATCTGGGCACACTCTGCACGAATCAACCAGACAGCCTACGCCAGCTAAATCACCTACTTTGAAAGCAGTAACATCAGCACCCACATTGTTTACTCGTCCTACGATTTCGTGCCCCGGCACCACTGGGTAAACAGAGTTTTGCCACTCGTTCCTAGCAGTATGTAAATCTGAATGGCAAACGCCGCAATACAAAATCTCAACTTGTACATCTTTAGGGCCTACTTCGCGCCGCTCAAATTTAAATGGCGCGAGTGGTTCTTTGGCTGAATATGCTGCGTAGCTGATAGATTTAGTCATTTACTGCTCCTTAATAAGTGATGTTTCTCTTAATTGATTGGCGTGGGCGGAATTGATTCAATTAAATAAAGAAAACTAACAAATAACTTTATAGACCTTATTTAAGAAGCTGTAATGACTGTGTTTAAACTGTATCAGTTTACATTATGGCTGAACTTGATTGGTCTCACGCGGATGAGCAGGGTTAGCATAATCTCACAAAAGTGCACGGCAAAAAAATAGCCGCTAATTAGACATTTGAATTAGCGGCGTATAAATCTCACTTTTTACATTTGTTAATTTTTAATCAAAAATTACCGTTTTATTCGCATAAAGCAAAATACGGTTTTCTATATGCCAACGCACTGCTTTGCTTAAGACTATGCGCTCTAAATCACGGCCTTTTTGTATCAAATCCTCTACCTGATCACGGTGCGATATACGGTCAATGTCCTGCTCAATAATGGGGCCTTCGTCCAGTACTTCTGTTACATAATGGCCAGTGGCGCCAATCAGTTTAACACCACGCTCAAACGCTCTGTGATAAGGTCGCGCGCCAATAAAGGCGGGCAAAAATGAGTGGTGTATATTGATAATCCGTTGCGGATAGCGCGCCACAAAATCGGGCGACAAAATCTGCATATAGCGCGCCAGTACGATTAAATCAATGTTGTAATCATCGAACAACTTAAACTGTGCAGCTTCAACTTCAGCTTTCGTTTCCTTGGTAACTGGCAAGTAATGAAAATCGATGCCATAGAATTTTACCAGCGCCTCGGTATCCCGATGGTTGCTAATCACCAGTGGAATTTCGCACGCCAGCTCGCCACTTTTATGGCGATGCAACAAATCGGCCAGGCAGTGGTCATATTGCGATACCATAATTGCTACGCGGGTTTTGTGTTGTGATAATTTGAGCTGCCATTGCATTCCAAACTTGGCGGCAATAGGCGCAAATGCTGTGCCGAAACTGGCTTCAACCAAATTAAAGTTGGCTAAATCCCACTCGACCCGCATTAAAAAAAGATTATTTTCTGCATCTTGGTGCTGGTCTGCGTGTAAAATATTGGCATTGTGCTGATACAAAAAATCAGCGATTGCCGCCACAATGCCACGCGCATCAGGGCAGGTAATTAATAAGGTTGCGGTGTTTTTCATAAGCCCAAGGTTTTTCAGGTAAGTGTTTTAAAATAAGCGTTTTAAAATTTATGCCATTATACCCAATAACAAAGTATGCCTAAATCAACAACAGTAATTAACAACCAGTCAACGATTTGAATATGAGCCAAGCAGCTGAAATGCAAGCCACTGAACAACAAGCTAATAGTGCACCCAACATCGTGTTGGCCAATCCGCGCGGCTTTTGCGCAGGGGTAGATCGCGCCATTATCATCGTAGAACAAGCCTTGGAAAAATTTGGCGCACCGATTTATGTGCGTAATGAGGTAGTACACAATAAATTCGTTGTTGATGAGCTGCGCGCTAAGGGTGCAATTTTCGTCAATGAATTAGACAAAATACCTGCAGGTAGCACAGTGATTTTTAGTGCACATGGCGTTTCAAAAGCGGTACGCGCAGAAGCTGAAAGCCGTGGCCTGACAGCGTTTGACGCCACCTGCCCATTGGTGACAAAAGTGCATATCGAAGTCGCCAAAATGCGTCAAGCAGGTATGGAGATTGTGATGATTGGCCACAAAGGCCACCCCGAAGTTGAAGGAACCATGGGCCAAGTGGAAGGTGAACCGACTAAACAAGGCATGTATTTGGTTGAAACGCCTGAAGATGTGTCTAAATTGACCGTAAAAAATCCAGACTTGCTCGCTTATGTTACGCAGACCACGCTTTCAATGGATGATGCGGCCATGGTAATTAACGCATTGCAAATGCGCTTCCCGAATATACATGCCCCTAAGAGTGATGACATTTGCTACGCGACGCAAAACCGCCAAGATGCGGTGAAAATTATGTCCAAGGATTGCGATTTAGTCATTATTGTCGGCTCACCCAATAGCTCTAACTCCAACAGGTTACGTGAAGTGGCCAAGAATCAAGGTGTTGAGGCTTATATGGTCGATAACGCCAGTTACTTAAAAGCAGAATGGCTGCTAGGTAAGCAAAAAATTGGTGTTTCAGCGGGTGCATCGGCACCAGAAGTCTTAGTAAAAGAAGTAATCGCGTCATTGCAGAATATGGGTGCCAAGCAAGTGGAAGAACTGCATGGCGTGGTGGAAAGTGTGGTGTTTCAATTGCCTAAAAACTTAACTTCTGCACCCAATAAGTCTTAAGTACTCAGACAAATCTTAAATACTTTGCAAAACTGATTCTTCTTTCCTGGCTTTGACCTACAAAACTCCAATCTCCGCGCTAGTTTTAATTTATACACCAGATCTACAAGTATTGCTGATGGAGCGGGCTGATAAAGCGGGGTTTTGGCAATCGGTGACTGGTAGCCTAGAGGGCGATGAAACGCCAAAACAGGCGGCGATGCGCGAGGTGTTGGAAGAAACCGGCCTGGATGCTGCAAAGTACGGTTTGCAAGATTGGCAAGCTTCTAATGTATATGAAATTTATCCGCATTGGCGTCACCGTTATGCACCTGGCGTGGTCGAGAACACTGAGCATCTTTTTGGTTTAGAACTTCCTAACAAGCTGGATATCAAACTAAATCCAGATGAGCATGTGTGCTATCAATGGGTGGATTGGCGCGAGGCAGCTGAGCTGGTTTTTTCCTGGACCAATGTGGATGCACTAAAAAGATTAGGTGAACGACATCATTTAGCTTTGTAAATTATTTAGTACGACTTAAAATTACACATCATGCAAACTGCAACCATTAAATTTGAGAAATTCCAAGCTGTAGAAGACGCCGATTGCCAGCGCCGTATTATTGCTGCGCGCAATAAATTAGGTAAACGTTTGGTGATTTTAGGTCACCACTACCAGCATGAAAGCGTATATCGCCACGCCGATTTCACTGGCGATTCACTCAAATTGTCCAAATACTGTGAGGATTTAGATGCAGAATTTATTGTATTTTTAGGCGTGCATTTTATGGCTGAGGTGGCCGATATCTTAAGCCGCCCTGAGCAGATAGTTGTGTTACCAGATTTAGCCGCTGGCTGCAGTATGGCGGACATGGCTAATTTGGCCAAAGTAGAGCGCAGTTACCGTGAATTGAATAAGGTGCTGAATTTTGATGAAAAAATCACGCCAGTCACTTATATTAATTCCGCGGCCGATTTAAAAGCGTTTTGTGGCGAGCACGGTGGCATTGTATGCACCAGCACCAACGCGCCAAAAATACTGGACTGGAGTTTTAAACAACGCGAAAAAGTATTGTTTTTCCCTGACCAGAATTTAGGTAGATGGTCAGGTTATAAAATGGGTATTCCGCTAGAGCAAATGCCGATTTGGGATCCCGACCAACCGATGGGCGGCTTAACAGTTGAGCAAATCCAAAACGCAAAAATCTTGCTATGGAAAGGTCACTGTGCGGTGCATCAAATGTTCCGTCTGCAGAATATCGAACATTTTAGGAAACTACATCCCGATGGCCATGTGATTTCACACCCAGAAGCGCCGTTTGAAGTGTGCTTGAATTCTGATTTTGTCGGGTCAACCGAGTACATTTTAAGGACCGTTTCTGAAGCTCCACCCAATACTAAATGGCTGGTCGGCACAGAGTTGAATTTGGTCACTCGCCTGGCCGAGCAAATGAAACCGCAAGGTAAACACGTGCAATTTATGAGCCACGTGGTGTGTGAATGCTCAACCATGGCGCGCATTGACCCACAGCATTTGGCTTGGACGCTGGAAAACTTGGCCGAAGGCAATGTGGTTAACCAAATCAAAGTGCCTGCCCACGATGCGAAACTCGCTAAACTCACACTAGATCGCATGCTAGCGGCTTCATAGGCATGATGGAGGTCTGTGCGCTTTGTGTCCCAACGTCGCATCTTGTACTTTGGCAAGATGACTTTTGCCGTGTATTGTTATTAAACGATGCAGATTATCCGGCTTACTGCCGTGTTGAACTGCTCACACACACCAAAGAAATGACTGACCTTGCACCACCCGAGCGTGCGCGGATGATGAAAACGGTATTTGCAGTAGAATTGGCTATTCGCGAGATTTTTAATCCAGATAAAATTAACCTAGCCAGTCTAGGCAACAAAACCCCACATTTGCATTGGCACGTGATTCCACGTTTTGAGGATGATAAGCACTTTCCAAATTCGCACTGGGGTGAGGTGATGCGCGATGGTAACTTTGCACCATTAGATAGAGAGAACATCAACGATTTAACGCAAAAGATTTCAACACATATTCAATGTGCGTTGAGCAGTTAAAACAACAATTAAATCACTAGCCGTTCGACCACCTTGCCATTAATAAGATGGCTTTCAATAATTTCATCAATATCAGCGTTATCGACAAACGTATACCAAATTGCTTGTGGATACACGACCAATAACGGACCTTCATTACATCGGTCTAAACAGCCTGCGCGGTTAATCCGCACTTTACCTTCACCGCTTAAATGCAGCTTTTTCACACGCGCTTTCATATGATCAAACGCTGCTTCTGCGCCTTTATCCATGCAGCAAGCCTCGCCGTTATCGCGCTGGTTTAGGCAAAAAAATACGTGATGTTGGTAAAAATTTTCAGTCATATTCAATTCAATTAAAAAATAGATTCCTGTACTCAGTGATGACGACTGCTAAGCATTCTGACAGTACTCGTTGTAAGCGAAAGATAAGGGCTACTGTGTTTCCAAGGCATCGTCTTGAGTAAACGTCCACGTCCGGGTAATGCTTAAAATATCCGTATCATGCTTGATATCATCAGGAAACACCGCATAGGGCGCTCCCAATTCGACAATGCGCTTGGCAGCCTCATCCAGTACTTTGTGGTTTGAAGGCTGGTCGATGACCACGCTTTCTAAACTACCATCGGCTTTAATCGACACCGTCATGCGCAATTGACCATACAGTTTTTGCGCTCTTGCTGCTTCGGGGTAATTCATATTGCCGATACGCTCCACTTTTTGCCGCCACGATTCAACATACAGTGCAAATCGATACTCCTTAGTGCGGGCGCCAATGAATTTGCGTTTAGGGCGTTTTTGATATTCCTCCTGCCGCTTGTCAATTTGCGCTTGCAGCCTATCCATCTCTAAGCTGGCGGCAATTAAATCGGCACGATCCAGTGCCTTGGCCTTCGCTTTTTGCTCACCCATTTCTGGTTCAGCCGAAGCTGCATTTTGCGTGGGGTTCGATTCTATTTTTTTTATACCATTAATTTGTGTCAGCAACTCTTGCGCTTGTTTTTCTAGGACATCTACACGTTTTTGCTCGCGTGCTTCCTGCGCTTTTAGTTTGGCC
The DNA here is from genome assembly GCA_036676175.1 of Methylotenera sp. GTDB lineage: Bacteria > Pseudomonadota > Gammaproteobacteria > Burkholderiales > Methylophilaceae > Methylotenera_A. The sequence continues at coordinate 5,891 of JAKFDL010000103.1, forward strand.
GATTTCGCTGCGCTATGTGCTTCTGAATTTGGTTTTAATTTAACCTCGGTTGTCTTTATTTTTGGCGCTGGCAGTGCTGTTTTCAGTTGCTTATTTTTATCGGTATTACCACCACGATCTAAATTGGCCTGTGCCAATAATTCGGCTTTTTCTGGAGCAGTTTTGGTTTTGGCATTCACCAAGACCACCTCAAGCGAGGGTAATTTATCGGCTAATTTCCTGAGTTCCGGCTCAAATTTAATGCTTAAAATGACACCGTGAACGAGTACAGAAAGCCAAATCGCAATGGTAAATGCGCTGATTGTTTTTGTGGCCGCCATGCTTGTTGCAGCAGCAACCTCTGTTTGTTTCAACACTGCACTCAAACCTGCGGGTTCTCCGTTTTTATATTTTTTTATATTTAATTACTTACTTTAATGCATCCATTATTTTTTGATGCACGCCACCAAAGCCGCCATTACTCATGACTAGGATATGGTCGCCCGATTTTGCATTATTTGCAATGGCTTGTACTAACTTTTCTAGGTCATCGAAGGCGTGACTTTTGTAAGCAATGCTTTGCAATGCTTCAGCTGCGTCCCACCCCAAATTTGCACCGTAGCAAAATACCAAGTCTGCCTGCTTTAGGCTAGCCGGCAAAGCGGCCTTCATCACACCCAGTTTCATGGTGTTGCTACGCGGTTCTAGCACGGCCAAAATACGCGCTGTGCCCACTTTGGCACGTAAACCTGCTATCGTCGTTTCAATTGCAGTCGGGTGATGCGCGAAGTCATCATAGACAGTGATATTATTGACTACGCCTTTGATTTCCATGCGGCGTTTTACGTTTTTAAATTCACCTAACGCCTCAATGGCAATGCACGGTGCAACGCCTACATGTCGCGCTGCGGCTATACAGGCAATCGCGTTCTTACGGTTATGTTCCCCCAGTAAATCCCAGCTGACATTGCCTTGGCGTTCGCCATTCAACAGCACATCAAAACGCCCTTGTGTATCTACATTTTGCACTTGCCAGCCTGTTGCTTTACCAGAGCCATCTGTGCCAAAAAACTCCAAATTACTCCAACAACCTTTGGCTATCACGCGCTCCAGACTTTCTTGTTGATTACTCACTACCAAGCCTTGTTGCGGAACGGTGCGTACTAAATGGTGGAACTGTTTTTCAATGGCCGCCAAGTCGTCAAAAATATCGGCATGGTCAAACTCTAAATTATTCAAAATGGCTGTACGTGGGCGGTAGTGCACAAATTTTGAACGCTTATCAAAAAATGCCGTGTCGTATTCGTCGGCCTCAATCACAAAAAACGGCGATGTGCTTTTGCTGTCTTGTTTCGGTGTTTGCGGCAATCGTGCCGAAATGCCAAAATTCTCTGGCACGCCACCAATCAAAAAACCTGGTGCCAAGCCCGCATATTCTAGAATCCATGCCAACATAGAAGCTGTTGTGGTTTTGCCATGCGTACCAGCTACAGCCAACACCCACTTACCTTGCAGCACATTCTCGGCCAACCATTGCGGGCCAGAGATATACGGCAATCCTTGATTAAGTATTTCCTCCATCAACGGATTACCGCGTGAAACCACGTTGCCGATCACGTAAATATCAGGGTTTAACTTAGTTTGCTCGGGTGAAAAACCTTCAATCAGCTCAATGCCCTGCGCCTCAAGCTGCGTGCTCATGGGTGGATATACATTGGCATCACAACCGGTAACGCGATGACCAGCCTGCTTGGCCAATACCGCAATGCCGCCCATAAACGTACCGCAAATACCTAAAATGTGAATGTGCATAATCTCAATTTATTAACTTAAATTCGGTGCAAGCCAACGCTCTAAATATTCTTTTGGCAGGTTTCTACGTTTTGCCATGTCTTCTAATTGGTCTGTGCCGATTTTGTCTACGCTAAAATATTTAGCTGCTTTATGGGCAAAGTAAAAACCTGAAACTGCCGCCGCAGGCATCATGGCGAAGCTGTCGGTGAGCTGCATATCAATTTCATCGCATTGCAGCAGCTTAAACATATCGGCTTTTACCGTGTGGTCAGGACAAGCAGGGTAGCCAGGCGCAGGGCGGATGCCTTGATATTGCTCTTTAATCAGCGCATCGACGTTTAAATTTTCATTCGCCGCGTAGCCCCAAAAATCCTTACGAATACGCTCATGCATATATTCGGCAAATGCTTCGGCAAGCCTATCAGCCAACGATTTAAACATGATGCCGCTGTAGTCATCATTGGCAGCTTCGAATCTAGCAGTAATTTTCTCTGTGCCTAAGCCAGCCGTCACCGCAAACAGGCCAATATAATCCTCCACTGTACCTTTGGGCGCAATGAAATCACTTAAGCATTGATTAGGTCGTACCACACCATCAATCACCGGTTTGACGCTTTGTTGACGCATGCCGTAATAAGTAAATGCAACTTGGCTACGGCTTTCATCGGTATAAATTTCAATATCGTCGTCATTGACGCTATTAGCAGGCATGAGCGCGATAACACCATTCGCCGTTAACCAACGCCCATCAATGATTTTTTTTAGCATCGCTTGCGCTTCTGCGAATACTTTGGTGGCGGCCTCACCAACCACTTCATCCGTTAAAATTGCAGGATAGAAACCGGCTAGATCCCAAGTTTGAAAGAACGGTGCCCAATCGATATATTTGGCAATTAAACTTAAATCGATATTTTTAAATACACGGCGGCCAATAAATTTAGGTTTTACTGGCGCATATGCGCCTGCAAATTCCAGCTTAGCTTTATTGGCACGCGCTTCCGTAATTGTGAGTAATGGCACACCTTTTTTATTGGCATGTTGGGTACGCGCTTTTTCGTAATCGGCCTGAATCTCGGCTAAATAAGCACCGCGCGTCTCTGGTGTGAGCAAATTCTGCATTACCGTGACAGAACGTGAGGCATCCGGGACATACACAATAGGGCCATCGTAATGCGGCGCGATTTTTACCGCCGTGTGGGCGCGTGAAGTGGTTGCACCGCCAATCAGCAAGGGCGTCTTGGCTTCGCTAAAATGTGGGTCGCGCTGCATTTCTTTGGCGATATAGCTCATTTCCTCAAGGGACGGCGTAATCAACCCAGACAGTCCAATGATATCGGCATTTTCTGCTTTCGCCATGGCCAAAATCTCCGCAGCCGGAACCATCACGCCCATATTCACCACTTCAAAATTGTTGCATTGCAACACCACACTGACGATATTTTTGCCAATATCGTGTACATCACCTTTTACCGTGGCAATCACGATTTTGCCTTTAGGCTTCGCCACTACACCGGTGCGCTCTTGTTCTGCGGCTTTTTCGGCCTCAATAAACGGGATTAGATGTGCAACGGCGGTTTTCATCACGCGTGCAGACTTAACCACTTGCGGCAGAAACATTTTGCCCTGCCCAAACAAGTCGCCCACCACGTTCATGCCATCCATCAGTGGGCCTTCAATCACATGGATGGGCCTGCCGCCAGCAGCTTCAACCGCTGCACGCACTTCTTCCGTATCTTGCACAATAAAATCGGTAATGCCATGTACCATGGCGTAACTGAGGCGTTTTTCTACAGGCACAGGGTTTTCTGGAGTGCCTCGCCACTCTAAAACACCCACCGCTTTTTTACCGTCAGCTACCAAGGTGCCAGCAATTTCAATCAGGCGCTCAGTCGGCGCAAGCAGATTATCCGGATCGATAATGCGGTTTAAAACGACATCTTCAACGCGTTGTTTTAACTCCGGTGCTAAGTCGTCATAAACACCCATCATGCCGGCATTCACAATACCCATGGTCATACCGGCTTTAATCGCGTGGTATAAAAATACAGTATGAATTGCCTCACGCGCAGGGTCATTGCCGCGAAAACTAAAGCTGACATTGGAAACCCCACCCGAAATCTTGGCGTGTGGCAGATTTTGCTTAATCCAGCGGGTTGCTTCAATAAAATCGACTGCATAGTTATTGTGCTCTTCAATACCGGTGGCAATAGCGAAAATATTCGGGTCGAAGATAATGTCTTCTGGCGGGAAGCCTGTGCTCACCAATAAATCATAAGCGCGTTTGCAGATTTCAATTTTGCGGGAGTAGGTATCAGCTTGGCCTTTTTCATCAAACGCCATCACAATCACTGCTGCGCCATATCTACGACACAGTTTGGCCTGACGCAAAAATTCAGCTTCGCCCTCTTTCATCGAGATGGAGTTAACAATCGCCTTACCCTGTACGCATTTTAGCCCCGCCTCAATCACGCTCCACTTTGATGAGTCAATCATAATCGGCACTCGGGCAATATCAGGTTC